>CALXIC010000170.1 GCA_944388265.1 uncultured Clostridia bacterium
ATGCGCCAGCTGGTGGTGGACAAGCTGCAAAGCTGTGAACTGATTGTATTCAACCGTTTTTCCAAGGAAATGGACAAAATGGCGTTTCACAAAATTGTGCGCGGCAGCTCCCGCCGCTGCGACATCGCCTACGAATATCCGGACGGACAGGTGGAATACGACGACATCGAAGACCCGCTGCCGTTTGATCTGAAAGCGCCGGTGGTCACGATTGCGGACAGCGATTACGCCATTTGGTACCGGGATATGACCGAAGATCTCGCCAAGTACAACGGCTTGACCGTTCGGTTTACGGGAATGGTCAACATCAACTCCCGTTTTCCGGAAGGATGCTTCGTCGTGGGACGCAAGATCATGACCTGCTGTGAAGCGGACATCACCTATTCCGGTATGATCGCCGAATGGGCCAACGCCTCCACGCTGAAAGCCAAAGACTGGGTGACGGTCACCGCCCGTCTGACGGTACAAAAACACAAGCTTTACCGCAAGGAAGGTCCGGTCCTTTTGGTTCAGACTGTTGAACGTGCTGCCGCTCCGGAACAAGAAGTGGCAACCTTCTTCTAAAAACAGTAAAACGCCCTGCATCCAATGGATGCAGGGCGTTTTTTATTACAAGAGCGTTTGTTCATTGATGATGAGTTTAAATTGAAGCCCCAGGCATTCCGCCGCCTTGCGGCAAAGCACCATGCGTTCGAGAAAGATCTCAAAATAATCCATGACCGCACTGTAATGCGGGTCGATGGTGAGTTTCAGTTTGATGTTGGTGTGCTCTTCATTGATCTTTAACACCGATTTGCGCACTGAGAAATTCACGCGGTCGTGGATATCAAAGGTCTTTTCGTCGGTATTGCGGACACGGGAACGGCGCACGTCCGATTTGTCCGCCAAAATCAAGGCCGCAGCCACTGCATTGACCGGCACGCCGGTGCCTTCGTCGTGGTTTCCAATGGCGGTGACAATCGTCGCAATATCCTGCGGGTCCATATTCAGGCGGTCGAGCAGACGAAACGCCATCACCGCCCCACTTTGGGAATGATCCACCCGGTTGACCAGATTGCCGATGTCGTGCAGATAGGCTGCAATCTGCGCCACTTCGATGGTATGCGCATCGAATTCCAGTGTTTCCAAGATCATCCGTACCGTTTCCGCCACATGCGTCACATGCGGGAAACTGTGCTCGGTATAGCCCAATGCCAAAAGCGATTCATCCGCCTTGCGGATATAGGTATTGATCGCTTCATTTTTTCGAATTTCCTGATAACTGATCATAATACTCCCCTTTCTGAAAGGCAAAGCGGCGCACCTTCCCTACGGGATGGCTGCGCCGCCTGTTGTCTCTTAATTGATGTTGTATTTTTCGTGATAAAGCTGAACCATACTCTCAAATTCGGGTGCTTCACTGTTTTTCACACCGGTCAAATAGTCGTGTTTGCCATAAGTATGGTTGTTGGTCTGAATGATCTGCACGGCGATGTTGGAGCAATGGTCCGAAATGCGTTCATAGTTCGTGAGCAAATCGGACAAAATGAAGCCCAGCTCGATCGTACAGTTGCCCTTTTTCAAGCGTTCGACATGACGGGTGCGGATATCCGAACTGAGCATATCGATCACTTCTTCCAGCGGTTCCACACGGGTTGCCGCATGAGCATCGTTGCGCGCCAGCGAATCGACGGTAATCGACAGAATCTCGCTCACGGCCGCCGCCATCGTGCCCAATTCACGGGATGCTTTCTTGGAGAACAAGATATTCTTGTCATGAATTTCTTTTGCCGCCTCATACAGATTGACCGCATGGTCGCCAATTCGTTCAAAGTCGCCGATCAAATGCAGATATTCGCTCACCTGCGCGTTCTGCTGATCGGTCAAAGAAAGCGACGATACTTTCAGCAGGTAGCTGCCAAGGGCATCTTCATACTGATCCAACTTGTTTTCATTTTCATCAATCACCGATTCCACTTCGGGATCAAAATGATCGATGAGCTGAATGGCATGGCTGACGTTGGTTTCCGAAGTGCGCGCCATTTCCACAATTTTCTGATGACATTCCGACAACGCAAGCTGTGCGGAATGCAGCAGGCGTTCATCCAAAAAGCTCGACGACACCGCCTTGTGCGCTTCCCGGTCGGGAATAACCACACAGGCCAGACGAACCAGCTGTTTGGAAAACGGCAGCAGCAAAATCGTCGTCACGATGTTGAAAATACTATGGCAAAGAGCGATTTCAAACGGATTGATGGCCTGTTCAAAGAACTCGAAATGCAAAAACGCATTGAGTCCGTACAGCACCACCAGGAAGATCACCGTACCAAACAGGTTAAAGGAAATGTGAACCACCGAAACGCGTTTGGCGTTTTTGTTGACGCCAATCGAAGACAAGAGCGCCGTGACACAGGTACCAATATTCTGGCCCATGATGATCGGCAGCGCAACGCCAAAGCTGATCGAACCGGTCAGCGAAAGTGCCTGCAAAATACCGACCGAAGCCGCCGAACTCTGGATGATGCCGGTAAACACCGCACCAACCAAAACGCCCAAGACCGGGTTGCTGAACGCCGTGAGCATGCTTTCAAACTGCGGCATTTCCGAGAGTCCGGAAACCGAATCGGACATCAGTTCCATCCCGTACATCAATACGGCAAAACCGACGAAAATAGAACCGATATCTTTGCGCTTTTCCTTTTTGCTGACCATAATCATCATAATGCCGATGAGCGCAATGACCGGCGAGAAGGATTCCGGTTTTAAGAGACGCAGGAAAAAGTTGTCACTTTCCAAACCTGCAAGGCTCAAAATCCACGCGGTCAGGGTGGTCCCGATGTTCGAGCCCATAATGACGCCGACGGTTTGACCGAGTTCCATAATACCGGAGTTCACGAGGCCCACCAGCATAACGGTCATCGCCGACGACGACTGAATGGCAATCGTAATGCCAGCGCCCAAGAGCAAACTTTTCACCGGATTCGATGTCATGCGTTTCAACAAAACGGTGAGCTTGCCGCCCGCCATTTTTTCCAAGCCGGACGACATGACCGTCATCCCGTACAGGAAAAATGCCAGACCTCCACACAAAGTAAATACCGAAAATAGATCCATGGTTGTTACATCCTTTACTGAAAAAATCAGAGTGAATGACGAATTTTTACATCCCCTATATATTATCGTATTCCAGCAAAGTCTGCAAGCTTTATTTAAAGTTTTGTTAAATTCGTGTAAAATCTGACAATTTTACCGGCTCAGAAGCGGTATTCTTACCATCAAAATGAGACCTTTACCGTGGTTCCTTTTCCCAATTCACTCTCCAAGGAAATGGTGGCATGATGGTAAATTGCCCCGTGTTTGACAATGGAAAGTCCCAGTCCGGTACCGCCGATGGCACGCGAATGGCTTTTATCGACGCGATAAAACCGTTCAAACACCCGTTCCTGATCGGATTTCGGAATGCCGATGCCGTTGTCCTTGACCGAAACATAAGCATGCCCGTTTTCAAACCCGGTACTTACCGTCAGCATTCCCTGTTTGCGGTTGTACTTGATGGCGTTGTCGCACAAATTAAAGATCATCTCATCCAAAATGGATGCATTGCCCATCACCACCGCAGAATCGAGCGCAGTCTTCACGGTGATCTGCTGTTTTTCCGCCACCGGGCGGATGCGATCCAACACCGACGACGCCACCACCGAAAGATCGACCGACGTCATCTGCGGCTCAGAAACTTCATCCAACTGGGAAAGATGAATGATATCGACCACCAGATTGATGAGGCGCTGCGCTTCATCGTAAATATTCTGTCCAAAATGGGAAACATCTTCCGACCGCACCATGCCGGCGGCCAACAGTTCGGCAAAACCGGAAATGGTGGTGAGCGGTGTTTTGAGCTCATGCGAAACATTGGCGGTAAATTCGCGGCGCAGCGATTCCCGTTCTTCTCGTTCCGTGACATCCAAAAGCACCAAAACCGCACCGATCACTTGATCGTCCTTCCACACCGGATTGGCCAGCACCTGATTGCTGTGGCCATGAAGCCGAAGCATCTGCAGGCTGTGATTGCCTTCCAGTGATTCCGATACGGCTGTACGGAAGGCTTCCGACCGATTGAGCGCCAAAGCGCTCCCCTGTTTGGGCAGCGAAACACTTCCAAGCATTTGAAGTGCCGCATTGTTGCAGGACAGCACATTGGTATGTGCATCGATCACCAAAAGCCCCTCGCTCATATTTTCCGTAATGGTGACAAATTCCTGCTGGCGCTGTGCAATTTCCTGAAGCTGTTCGTCAATCTGATGATTTTGCTGCGACATGCGCGTCAAAAGCGGCGTCAGTTCTTCGTAAGTATCGATTTCCTCCGGATGATCCAGATTCATCTCGTTGAGCGGCTGCACAATCCGGCGGGCGATCGCCCAGGCTAAGAATCCGGACACCGCCAGGGTCAGCATCAAAATCGCCACAAATGGATAAATCATGCCGAGCACCAGCGCAAACGACGAATCCTGCGTGGAGGACAGGCGAAGCACATCCCCGTTTTCCAACAAGAGCGCATAATAATAGGTTTGTTCGGAAAGTGTGGCGGAATAACGGCTGCTTTCTCCGATCCCGTTGTTTTTGGCCTCCACCACTTCTTCGCGCTTCGCGTGATTTTCCATCGAAGCAGGATCGGCTTCATTATCATACAACACTGTGCCGTCTGCCGCAATCAGCGTAATGCGGGTTCCGTCTTCCGGCTCCTCGATTTCCTCCAAATAGGATACCCCGAGTGCATCCACACCGGCCGACAGATAAACGGCCTGATTGTGCACTTCGTTTTCCAATTCCTGCGAAAAATATTGATAAAGAATTCCTAAAATCAGCACGGCGCTGGCCAACAGAACCCCCAGCGCCGTAAAAAAGATCGATCGAAAAATACGTTTGGTCATCGAGAACCTCCGCCCAGCCGGTAGCCAATGCCCCGAACCGTTTCAATATAACTTCCGCAATCGCCCAGTTTTTGCCGCAGTGACGCAATGTGCACGTCTACTGTACGGCTTTCCCCGTCATAATCGCAGCCCCAAAGCACATTCAAAAGCTTTTCACGCGAAAAAATCACATTCGGATGTTTGGCAAAGAGCTGCAAAAGTTCAAATTCCTTAAAGGTCAAATCCACATTCTGGCCATGCACCAATACCTGATGATGCGACGGGCTGACCGACAGTTCCCGATAACGGATCTCATCGGGCGAATACTCCGAATTGCTGCGGCGCAAAAGCGCACGAATACGGGCCAAAAGCTCCATCATCCCAAAAGGTTTGGCGAGATAGTCGTCCGCACCGGCATCCAATCCGACGACTTTGTCGTACTCCGTTCCCTTTGCCGTCAACAAAAGCACCGGAAGGCGCATCGTATCGGGATCGCGGCGAAGCTTGCCCAAAATCGTCAAACCGTCTTCTTCCGGCAGCATGATATCCAACAACAGCAAATCCGGAACCCGCTCTTCCAACGCACTCCAAAAAGCTTCCGGATGACCGAAGCCTTTGGCCTCCATCCCGGAACTATTGAGGGTATACAATACCAGTTCACGAATGCCGTTATCGTCTTCCAACAGATAAATCATGGTTTGTTCTCTCCACTTTTTCAAATTGGCGAAAGAAACCGCACAGGCATAGGCCCGCACGGTTATCCGATTCCTTGTTGACGTCTATCATTTCTGCGGCTCAATATCGCCGTTGATCGAATAGTCCACCCATTCGGCAATGTTGACCGCATGGTCCCCAATTCGTTCAAAATATTTTGCCACCATCAGCAAATCAACCGCCGATTCAATCTGCTGATCGCTCTGACGAATCAGCGTAATCAAATCATCCTTCACATTGACAAACAGTTCATCCACCACATCATCGGTGCGCATGACCTTTTTTGCCAATTCCAAGTCGTTGTTGACATAGGCATCGATGGCGCTGCTCACCATATCGCTGGTGACTTCCGCCATTTGATTGAGATGTTTCGCGTGACGATAAACGCCATGGTCAATCAGCCGCTGCGACAGATCTGCAATATCCGCTGCCTGATCGCCGATGCGTTCCATATCGGTGATCATCTTCAGTGCGGCAGAAATGCGGCGCATATCCCCGGCAACCGGCTGCTGCAGCGTAATGAGACGCAGGCAAAGATTTTCAATCTTTTTCTCCGCGTGATCCACCGCTTCTTCCAGATGACGGACTTCCTGAATCTTTTCAAAATTCTCCTCCGTCAGCGCTTTGACCGCAGCGTCAATTGCCTGTTCGAGCAAACCGCCGGTGGAAATCATTTCGATTTCCAGTTCCTTCATTTGATCCTGAAAAATCTGTCTCATAGTTCCTCCTTAACCAAAGCGTCCGCTGATGTAATCTTCGGTGCGGGAATCCTTCGGATGGAAGAAGATGTTCGACGTGGTGTCGAATTCCACCACTTCACCGAGGAGGAAAAATGCCGTCTGATCAGAAATACGCGCAGCCTGCTGCATGTTATGCGTGACCATGATGATAGTATAATCCTTTTTGAGCTCGACTGCAAGGTCTTCGATCTTCGAAGTGGAAATCGGGTCCAAAGCGGAGGTCGGTTCGTCCATCAAGAGGACTTCCGGTTCAACCGCCAGTGCACGCGCAATGCAAAGACGCTGCTGCTGGCCGCCGGACATCCCGAGCGCGCTCTTTTTCAAGCGGTCTTTGACTTCATCCCAAATCGCCGCATTCCGCAGCGAACGTTCCACAATTTCATCCAGCTTTACTTTGGAATGAATCCCATGCGTACGGGGACCGTAAGCAATGTTGTCGTAAATGCTCATCGGGAACGGGTTCGGTTTCTGGAACACCATGCCGACGCGTTTGCGCAGCAGGTTTACGTCCATTCCACTATAAATATCCTGTCCGTCCAGCGAAATTTCGCCGGTAATTTTACAGCCTTCCACCAAATCATTCATACGATTCAAGGATTTCAAGAGCGTCGATTTACCGCAGCCGGACGGCCCGATGAACGACGAAATCTGATGTTCCGGCAGTTCCAAATTGATATTTTTCAACGCATGAAAATCGTTGTACCACAGATTGACGTTATGAATTGAAAATTTATTCATGTCGACTCCTTATTCCTCTCCGGCATTTCCCTGGAATTTGCGGGCAATCAGGTTCGATGCCTGGTTGATCAAGAGCACCAATACCAACAGCACAACCGCCGTCGCATACGCCTGATTGGTATAAAGCCCTTCGTTGAGCAGGCAGTACATGTGAACCGCCAGCGTACGGCCGGAGCTCAAAAGCCCCTTGGTCACCGTCGGAACCGAGCCTGCGGTAAAGATCAGCGCCGCCGTTTCGCCAACGATACGGCCGATACTTAAAATGACACCGGAAAGAATGCCCGGCATGGCCGGAGGCAATACAATTTTGAAAACGGTGCGCAGTTTGCCAGCACCCAAACCAAAGCTGCCTTCCCGATAAGAATCCGGTACGCTCATGAGCGCTTCTTCCGTCGTACGCATGATCGTCGGAAGTACCATGATCGCCAGGGTCAGCGCACCCGCCAGCACCGAATAATTCATATGAAGCGCCAAAACAAACATCAGATAACCAAAAAGCCCATAGACAATCGACGGAATACCGGAAAGTGTTTCCGCGGTTACCCGAACAATGCCAACCAGCTTATTGCCGCGTTTGGCATACTCCACCGTATAAATCGCGGAGAAAATGCCAAGCGGAACCGCCATCAACAGCGACAGCACGGTCATGATCAGCGTATTGATCATTGCCGGAAGCATGGATACGTTATCGGTTGTATATTCCAGTGCAAACAGTTCGGGGCGAATATTCGGAATGCCCTTCACCAAGATGTAAATAATCAGCGCAAACAAAACGCCAAGAGTCACAACCGCCGAAAGAATCACCAACAGCAGAAGAAGAAACGAACCAGGCGTGCGGCGGTAAGATTTGAGTTTTTCCGAAAAGCTCTGCTGATTGATTCCAACTTTCGGAACCGCAGGCTGTCCTACCGAAGCTGCACCCGCTTCCAAAATTTGCTCACTCATGAGAAGCCCTCCGTTTAATGACTGAGAAACACAGATTGATCAACAAGATGAAGACAAAAAGCACCACTGCCGTTCCGATCAGCGCTTCACGGTGCAGACCGGTGGCATAACCCATTTCCATGACGATGTTTGCCGTCATTGTACGCACACCGGAAAGTGCGCTTTCCGGCAAAAGCGGCTGGTTACCGCAGATCATAATGACCGCCATCGTTTCACCAATGGCGCGGCCGATTCCCAAAATGACGCCGGCCAGAATGCCCGACTTCGCCGCCGGAAGCATCGCCAAAAAGACGCTGCGTTCATGGGTTGCACCCAATGCCAGGCTGCCTTCATAGTAGCTTTCCGGAACTGCACGGATCGCAGATTCCGACACGCTGATGATCGTCGGCAAAATCATGATGCCAAGCAGAATGGATGCCGTTAAAATACCTTTGCCGTTTGTTTTGAAAAGATCCTGAATGATCGGCACCAGCACCATCAATCCGAAAAATCCGTAGACGATGGAGGGGATGCCCGCCAGCAATTCAATCGCCGGCTTTACAATACGATACAACCGATCGGGACAAAAACGCGCCAGAAAGATCGCACACAAAATACCGATCGGAACCCCAACGAGGATGGCTCCTGCTGTGACATAACAGGAGCCAACAATCATCGGGAAAATGCCATAAAGATCACTGGAAGGTGCCCACTGCATTCCCAGAAGGAAATCGCTCACGCCGATTTTTCCAATCGCGGGAAGTCCGTTGGCAAAAAGGAAGATGCAGATGAGAACCACCGCCAGGATGGAGACGCACGCGGCTACCGCGAATACGATCTCCATGATGACCTCTTTTGCTTTTCCTTGACTCATTCGCTCAATTCACTCCAGTTGGTTACCGCACCGGTGAAGATATCATACACCTGCTGGGTGGTGATGTCGTCCAGTACGTTATTGTTGTTGACGATGACTGCGATGCCGTCCATAGCAATGACGGTCGGGGTCAGGCCGAGAGAAGTTTCGGATTCATCCAGTGCACGGGAAGCCATGCCGATATCCACAACACCTTCTGCAGCCGAGGTGATACCGGTGGTCGAGTCACTCTGCGAAACTTCCAGTTCCATGTTCGGGTTCACTTCGAGGTAAGCTTCTCTGAGTTTTTCCATGACCGGGGTAACCGAGGAAGAACCGCCGATGGTCACTTTGCCTTCCGAAACGGAAGCTTCATAAGCGCCGGTGCTTTCCACCGGGATGTAGCCTTCTTCGCTGACAACCGCCTGGCCTTCATCGCTCATGATGAAGTTGATGAAATCCTGAGCTGCATCCGAAACTGTTTCGCTGGTTACGATGTTGAACGGACGCTGTACAGTGTAAGAACCATTTTCAATGTTTTCCGCAGTTGCTTCTACGCCGTCGACTTTCAGTGCTTTGACAGAATCGTCGAGCGAACCCAGCGAGATGTAACCGATGCCGTATTCGTTGCCTGCGATGGTGGACATCATAACGGCAGTGGAGTTGGTGATTTCAGCAGCCGTGGTGGTTTTGTCCACTTTGTTGCCTTCTTCGTCTTTTTCTTCAATGCCGAACAGTTCGATAAATGCGCCGCGGGTGCCGCTGCCGTCTTCACGGGAGCAAACGCTGATTGCAGCATCCGGAAGAGTCGATTCGGTTTCAGTCGCTTCTTCCGTGGTTTCTTCGGTGGAAGTTTCTTCGGTCGTGGTTTCTTCGGTCGTGGTTTCTTCGG
>CALXIC010000171.1 GCA_944388265.1 uncultured Clostridia bacterium
GAATGCGAACAGATAGTTTTGCAGTAGGAAAAACAACAGCGGCCACACAAAATTGACGGCAAGCTGCACGCAGTAAAGGGCAAGCACCCGCCCCATCTGCACCGGCTTTTGCCGAAGCACCAGCGCAAGCCCAACACCCATGAGCACATAAAGGATGCTCCAGACGATGGGAAAGGCAATCGGCGGGGGCATGAGTTTCGGCTGATTGAGTGTATCAAACACCTCCTGCTGGTTGCGGGTCAAAAACGCCGACAGTCCGCCTACCAAGAGGGTAAGGACAACCAGCCACACAAAGGGTTTGAGTTTCTTCCACATCTTCATTCCTCCTGAGGTTAGCGTATGTAAAAGAAACGAAACTATGCGGAAATTTTCGGAAAAAAAGACGGCAGCAGCGCTGCCGTCTTTTTTAAAAATCAAAATCAAAGATTTAATTCCATCAGTTTGCCGTGTTCCAGGCGGGAATCTTCCGCCGCAAAGCAGGCAATGTGGCTGCGCAGCGTGTCGTCGATGACGCAGACCGGCGGGTCCACTTCCGGCACCAGCACATCCCCGGCATCCAAAAAGCCGTTTGCTTCCGGGTACTGTGCAAAGTGATCCAAAAGCGCTTCCATCATGCGGTAGTCACTGCCGCCGTGCGAGCCGCCCTGAATGCCGGCGGTGTCGAGCGGAACCTGAACCGGTTCGCCTTTGAATGGGCGGTAGGTCACGTAGTCGTTGTCCATATCCGCGTTGATCTGGCCGCGCGTGCCCATAATTTGAATGGTGCGGGTGCAGCGGTCGGTGAACGCCACCATCGAGAAGGTGATGGTCACGTCGTCTTCGCATTCCAGATTGACCGTCTGGTGGTCGACGACGTCGTTGTGACAGCGGTATGCGCACTGTCCGTACGGACCGAAGCGCAGCGCATCGAGCACCTTTTCTTCCGTCGGTTCGGTGCAGAGCACGTTGACCGGCCATTCGGTGTTGTGCGCCGTTTTGATGCTGAATTCCGGATTCCCTTCGTAGTAGAGATGGACGGCGTCATACGGACAGTTCATCCGCACCGCGCAGTCCAGACAGCGTTCGGCGCTTCCTGCCGGCGCATGTTCGCTGGTGAAATGAGAAAGATGACCGAAAGAGGAAAGCCGTTTGACCTTTTTGCCCACCAGCCACGGCAGAATATCCAAATCGTGGCAGCTTTTGGCGAGGATCATCGGCGCGGATTCTTCTTTGCTGTGCCAGTTGCCGCGTACAAAGCTGTGCGCCATGTGATAATAACCCACGTTTTCGATCTGATCGACGGCGTACACGTCGCCGACCTTGCCTTCGCGGATCATTTCGCGCAGTTTGGTGTAGAGCGGCGAATACCGCAGTACATGGCACACCAAGACGGTGCGGTGTACTTCTTTGGCTTTTTTGGCAATCGCCAGACAGTTTTCCAGCGTGGTGCTGATCGGCTTTTCCAACAACAGGTGGTAGCCCTGTTCAAGAGCGGCGATCGCATGCGCACAGTGCTGCTGATCTTGGGTGGAAATCACCATCAAATCGGCCATACGCGGTTTTTGGAGCATTTCTTCGCCCGAGGCAAAGAGCCGGTCATCCGGCAGATGGTGGCGTTCCTTGGCAAGCGCCAGACGTTCCGGGCGGATGTCGGCGGCGGCGACCACCTTCATCGCCGAACCAAACCAGCTTTCACCGGTCGCATAGATCGATCCGCGGTTTCCGTAGCCGCAGACAGCAACGGTCAACGTTCTCATGAAAATCTCCCTTTCGTATTTAAAATTATAATTTCAATACGACACCGAGCACTGCGCCGGCGCCGATAAAGACGATGGGATGCCATTTGGTTTTGATGATGGCCGTCAGTGCGATGGCAAACAATACCAGGTTTCGCCAGTTGAACAGATCCAGCACCGCATGGGTGACCTGGAACTGGTCAAAGGTAAAGATGGTGATTTGCAGCACTTCCAGCGCTGCGGCGCCGATCAAGGCGCACACCACCGGGCGCAGGCCGTAAAAGGCCGACTGCACGAAGCGGTTGTCCTGGAAGGATTCCAAAAATTTGGCAATGATAATAATGGTAATCAGCGACGGGAGCACCAGCCCGCAGGTGGCGATGATGGAGCCCAAAATTCCGCAGGTGGTAAAGCCGACATAGGTTGCCATGTTGACACCGATCGGCCCCGGCGTCGATTCCGATACGGCGATCATGTTGGCCAGATCGGTGCGGTCGAACCACGGATACTTGTCCGCCATGTCGTACAAAAACGGCAGCGTGGCCAAGCCTCCGCCGATGGCAAAGAGCCCGGTTTTGAAAAATTCATAAAAGAGCTGTAAATAGAGCATCATTTTGCACCGCCTTTCTTATCCGAACGGATGCGAAGCAGTTCTTTTGCGGCAATGCCGATGACAATGCCCAAAACAACCATCCAAACGGTGTTCAGTCCCAACACAACGACGCACAAGAAGGCAACCACGGCCAGCACAATGCCAAACCAGTCCTTGATGCCTTTTTTGCACATGCCGATGACGGCCTGCACGATGAGCGCGCCCACCGCGATGCGGATACCGCCGAAGGCGTGCTGCACCGCTTCAATTTCCGCAAAGTTTTGCAAGAACGCGGCCAAAATGATGATGATGACCATCGCCGGGAAAACAACCCCTGCGGTAGCGACGATGGCTCCCGCAAGTTTTCGCTGTTTGTATCCGACAAACGTTGCGGTATTGATGGCGATGATCCCCGGCGTGCACTGCCCGATGGCAAAATAGTTGAGCAGCTCTTCATCGGTTGCCCAATGATAGCGATGCACCACTTCACGCTGCAGCATGGGCAGCATCGCCATGCCGCCGCCGAACGTCAGTCCGCCGATGCGCATGAATGCAACGAATAAATTCCATAATTCTTTCACGAAACGTCCTCCTTTAAATGGTTCCTTCAATCGCTTATTCTAGCACAATTATAATAGGAATGCAACGGAATGCAACGACATTTCCTGTGAATGATTCACACAAGATTTGCAAAATGTGGCAATGATTTTACAGGATTTCGGCGTATTTTCCGCCAAACTTTTCGGATCGTTTTTGTGCAATTTCATGATTTTGTGCGCAAAGTGGGGATTTTGTGTGAAAAAAAGCGGCAAATGATGATACTTCTCCCAAAATTTGGTGAAAAATAGGCGGTTTTTTGGAATTTTACTTGAATGAATGGGGCTTTCGTATTATAATGAATAGTAGTACAGCCATTGGCTGAGAAGAAAGGCGAAACAGGTATGAATAGAGTAAAAGTAACGGTTGCGGGAAGAAGCTACACCCTGCAAACCACAGACGAAGCAGCTTATGCCGAGCAGTTGGCGAAAGAGTTGGATCAAAACATTCGTGCTGTCATGCGCCAGAATTCCAGCTTGTCGGTTTCAGATGCCTGCATTTTGACGGCGCTGGATTTGATGGACCGTCAGCGTCAGGAAAGTGTCACCAACGACAATCTGCGCCGCGAGCTTCAGGAATATCTCGCCCGGGCAAAGGAAGCTGGCGCAGCCGCCAGTGAGTTAAAGAAGAAAGTGGCGTTTTTGGAAGCGGAAAAGAAACGCTCCGATCACAAATAAGCCACAGCAGACAGAAGAAGGCGGACGATGGTTCGCCTTCTTCCTTTTGAGGGGGACAAGATGGAATTGTTATCACCGGCCGGCTCGATGGAGTCGGTCATTGCGGCGGTGCAAAACGGCGCGAATGCCGTCTATCTGGGACAGCAGCGCTTCAACGCGCGGCGAAGCGCCGAGAATTTCACTGCCGAAACGCTCAAAGAAGCCGTCGATTACTGCCACCTGCGCGGTGTGCGGGTGTATCAGACGATGAATATTCTGGTGTATGACCGGGAACTGAAGGATGTGGAGGAGACCCTTCGCATCGCCTGTGAAGCGGGGGTGGACGCCCTCATCGTTCAGGATTTGGCGGTGATTGAACTGGCGCGCCGGTGCTGTCCGCAGATGCGGCTGCACGGCTCCACCCAGATGACGGTGCATACGCCGGCCGGCGTGCACTTTTGCGAACAGCTGGGGCTCAAACGCGTCGTGCTGCCGCGGGAACTCTCCCTGCAGGAGATCGAAGAGATTGCGGCGTCCACCACGTTGGAACTGGAAGTATTTGCCCATGGCGCGCTTTGCATGTCGGTATCGGGGCAGTGCTATCTGAGCGCCATGATCGGCACCCGCCGCGGAAAGCGGGGCGACTGCGCCGGAACGTGCCGGCTGCCGTGTGGGGCCAGACGCGCGGAAGATTACGATCTGTCGCTGCGCGATCTGTGCAGCATCTCCCTTCTGGGAGAACTCGAG
>CALXIC010000172.1 GCA_944388265.1 uncultured Clostridia bacterium
TGATTATGCGGCACGATTTCCGGAATGTTGCGGGTGGTATCGACCGCTTTGCCCTTCACCGGCGCCATGCGGGAATCGCAGTTATCCGGCAGATAGGACAAAAGCTGGCGAACGCCCATCAGCACTTCTTTATCGCCCTTATAAGCAAAATGGCAAACACCGCTCTTTTCCATATGTACGCGCGCGCTGCCCAGATCGTAGGACGACACTTCTTCGTGCGTGACTTCTTTGATGACTGCCGGCCCGGTAATGAACATACGGCTGACGTCTTCCGACATGAAGATAAAGTCACAGAGTCCGGGCGAATAGCATGCGCCGCCGGCGCACGGCCCCAAAATAACGGCAATCTGCGGAATCATGCCGGATGCTTTGGTATGACGCAAGAACATCCCGGCATAGCCGTTGAGGGAGTCAATACCTTCTTCGATACGCGCACCGCCGCTGTCGTTGATGCCGACAAACGGACGGCGGGATTCAATCGCCATGTCCATCACGCGGCAGATTTTTTGCGCATGGATTTCACCCAGCGAACCGCCGATTACGGTAAAATCTTCGGCATAAGCAAACACTTTACGCCCGTTGACCAGACCATAGCCGGTGACGACACCATCGCCCGGCACTTTTTTCTTTTGCAGACCAAAGTTGTCGCTGCGAAGTTCCATGAGGTTGTCCACTTCAACAAACGTGCCCGGATCAAATAAAATATTCAGTCGTTCCCGTGCTGTCAGTTTTCCGGATTTGTGCTGTTTTTCCACTCTTGCCGCACCGCCGCCCTGGAGGGCCTGCTGACGTTTGGCATTGAGCTCTTCCATATACCTGCTATCCCACATATTCGAAACGTCCATTCTATTAAAATTTAAAAATGCATACGATTTGACATTTTCACAAACAGTATACCATACATTTCCTCAAATTGCAATTACCTGCCGTTTTTGGAAAGTTTTTCTCTCATTTTTTGAAAAGTTCGTTCTCGTTTTCCCGTTTAATGTGGCGAAAATAACAATTCCTTTGAAAGAAACCGTTTCTTTGCCATCATTTGATCGCTTTCATCACTGAACCAGTGCAAACCCCTGCGGCTTCAACGCAAAACAGGTAACCCCTTCCGTCGCATCCAGATATTCCGCTTCGGGGTATTGACGCCCATACGACTGAATGAGTACACAAAAATGATTGGCATAAAGCGCTTCCTGTCCGGAAAGGGATGTCAAAAACAGCACTGCGGACGACGGCGCATATTCCAAGGACGACGCCTTGCCAATCCAAAAATTCACCCCGGCTGCCGACAAAATCGCCGAAACACCGCTGCTTTCAACGGGCAAAAATAACTTGCTCCCGCCCATAAACGAAAGCTCCGTTCCATAGGACAGCGGCTGGAGTTTCCCTGCCGACAGATTTTGAGGCGCCATGCCTTCCTCAGGATAACAATATTCCTCAATCGTCACGCCGCACGAAAGCCTTCGCGTGTCGTCAACCGCCGAAAGCACCGGCTCGAGCTGAAGGTAGGTGTTGACCGTCGAGATCCCCTTGCTTTGCAAAAATCGAAGCGTCGTGGCATCGACCCAGTTGTTGTCGCCCGTTGCCAGAATGGTGATTTCTCCCTGATCGTTTAAAATCAAATTGGCGCATTCCCCATCCGCTACGATGTAAAGCGACTGTTCTCTGACGAGGCGGTATTGGGCAATTCCCACGAAGAGTACGAACAGGAGCACCAGATACCGCGCAATTCTCCACGCGGACGATGGTTTCTGAAGGAAAAACGCAAGGCCAATCCCCAATAGCGCCAACGCCGCCCAAACACGGTAGCACGGATCGTTTAAACCGATCATCGTCCAATGAACCGATCCCAGCCACTGTGCCAGCCGGTCCTCCGCTTCAATCAGCAAAGAAACAACCAACCGCAAGGGCGTGCAATCCGCAACCGGAAGAAGCAGCACATACAAAGCGCCCAGTACAATAATCGGCGCAAGCAAAGGCACCAAAAGCAGATTGCCAAACGGTGCCATCAAACTGACACAGCCAAACTGCCAAAGGGTCACCGGAAAGACCGCAGCCTGCACGCAAAAGGTTGCCGCCAGTACCTGAAGAATCGGCTGAAAAATGGGAGAAACCGCATGCTTCTTGAGCAGACGGCGTACCGCTGGATAAAGCACCACCAACCCGAACATAGCCGAAAAAGAAAGCAAAAATCCCAAATCCAGTACGACAAACGGATCACAAAGCGCCATCGCAAAGCCGGTAAAAAACAGCGTATTGATTCCGTCGTTGGATCGATGAAAGCAGGGCGCCAAAAGCTGCATGACAAGCATCACGCCGCTGCGCACGGTGGACAAATGTCCGCCGGTCACCAGAGTAAACACGACCGTTAAGAACACCGCTGCCCCTAACCGCATCCACCGATGACGTTTGGGGATCATCCAAAGAAAAATGCCAATGAACGCCATCAAGTGCATACCGGAAACCGCAAACAAATGCGATACCCCGGCGTTGGTATAGGACTGTTCAATCACTACATCCAAATTGGTGCGGTCTCCCAGCACCATACTTTGCAGCACGCCCGAAACCTCGCGGCTCAGTTTCGTATTGTTTTGAAGCGCTTCCCGATAACGCTGGGTCGTCCGGGCAAGCATCAGCGGAAAAGAAAGTTTCGTTCCTTTTGTCACCGCTGCCTGATCGGGCTCGGCAAGATAACCGGTCAGCCAGATGGTTTGACTGTGATAGCTGCGTTCGCTGTCAAACCAATAGCCGCTGCTCGGTGCATATACCAAGCAAGAAGCGGAAATGGAGTCGCCGATTTCGGCATCCAAAATCTCCCCGGATGCGGTGAGCTGCAGTAAAAAAGAACGGTCATCCAAAGTCGTTCGCAAAAGATATTGATAACGGCCATTGGGTTTGCGTACTTCGGATTCAATCATGCCGCTTACGATCAGCGTCTGCTGATCGTAAGCGGCAAGCGGTGCGTAATAAGCTTCTTTAACGGTATAAGCGCCAAATCCCAACCACAAGCATGCAGCCGCTACAAGTCCCCAGCGAAAAGAGCGTACCCGCCAAAGATAGCATACTGCCACAACGGTGACCAGCAAGAGGATTCCCAGCATTCTGACACTTGTCGAAAGAGAGGCTGCAAAACATCCAAACAAAAGTGCTCCGCCCAACAGTAAGAATACTCGTTTCACCAAAATCCCCTCTTCATACATCGTGATTGTTCATGAAAATATATCCGATAAATTCATTCATGAT
>CALXIC010000173.1 GCA_944388265.1 uncultured Clostridia bacterium
TGCTTGACAAGTACTGCTGATCCTGCTATAATAATTAAGCACTCAGGAAATGCGGCAGTGCTGGAATAGGCAGACAGGCACGTTTGAGGGGCGTGTGTCATTGACGTACGAGTTCAAGTCTCGTTTGCCGCACCAAGTGTAAGGCTCAAAAAGGTTGCAAAATCTTTTTGAGCTTTCTTTTTTTCGAATCATGCAGACGGTGTTTGGAATATTCAAATTATTTTCATACATTTTTGCACGATTCTGGTATAATGAGTTACAATAGGATCAAAAAGAAATGAGAGGCATTCACATGGAGGAACAGGTCAAACAAACAACGACGACGGCGGATTTGAAATCTCAGGCAACGCAGAAGATGGATCGCCGCCTGCAAAACCGGGACAAGGATTGGCGCGTTGCGCTGCGGTGGTTTGGCAACCATGTGGTGTCGCAGATCCTTTGTCTGATTATTTTGGCAACGTTTGTCACGCTCACCGGTAATGCGGTGATTCAGGTGTTGTTGCTGTTTTTGATGTTTGTGGTTTATTTTATGCTGATGGGGTCGCAGTCCTGGCAGCTTGGCAACCGCGATGCAAACAAAGTAAAATTTGGACACAAACAAGAAGATTTGGCGCGTGGTTTTCGCGTGGGATTTTATATGAGCATTCCGCTCTGGCTCTTTGGTGTGGCCCTGCTGTTGGCGAAAGCAGAATTGCTGCCAAACTTCTATGCGCTGTATAAAATCCTAAACTCCTATGCGTTGGTATTCATCAACCTCATTGACCGCACGTTCTTTGGCGTGGACTCCGCTTATTTGACGGTGGACAGCTGGCCGACGATCATCGCAGTCTTTTTGCTGAATGTGCTGCCGATGCTGATCTGTGGACTCCATTATATTTTGGGCTACCGCGACATCGTTTGGATGGATAAACTGATCTATAAAAAGAAAAAATAACTTGTAAAAAAGAGCTTCCGAAATCCGGAAGCCCTTTTTTATACGGCAAAAATCCCTCCGAATCCTGCCGGAGGGATTTTTTCATGGTTGCAATTAGTGTTCGAGAATGTAGGCGTTCGAGAGATCCATCGAACCGAGCGCCGGACGGATCACGCCTTTGACGTAGGTCTTTTCGAGATAGGGGCGAGTAGCAAACTGATACATGATGTTGGGATGTTCTTCGAACAGCAAATCTTCTGCTGCGCACATCGCTTCGTAGCGTTCCGCTTGATCGGTGGAGGACATCGCGGTGTCCATCAATGCATCGAATTCATCGTTGAACCATTTGCCGTAGTTGTAGTAGTGATCCGAGGTCATGCAGTTGAGGAAGGTGGAAGCATCCGCATAGTCGGCGCCCCAGCCCTGGAAGCAGACGTCGAAATCGCCCTGTTCGCGGACTTCGTTGCGGGAAGCACGTTCCATCGGTTCCAGTTCAGCCGGGATGCCGATGGCCGCCCAGTAGCCGAGGATGGCGTTTGCAACGTTTCCGTCGATTTCCAGTTCCATGTTGTAGTTGAGTTTGACCGTGGGGAACGCTTCGCCGTCTTTGGTCCAGCTGCCGTCTTCACCGCGTACCCAGCCGGCTTCTTCGAGCAGGGAAATGGCTTTTTCGGTGTCAGCCGTGGTTTCCTGCAGGGTTTCGCCTTCACGCCAGGTCTTGGACGGATCGGCCGGATTGGGCATCGCTGCCGGGATGAAGCCGGTAGCCGCTTTAGAGCCGCCGCCGATGACGTTTTCGTTGATGACTTCGTAGTCGATTGCCGCGCAGAGCGCTTCACGGACGAGCGGATCGTTGAACGGTTCGCGTTCGCAGTTGAAGGTTGCCCAGCCGGTATTGAGCAGTTCCCAGATGTGGTATTCGTCCGGGCTGGTTTCGGCGTAGTTTGCAGCGTCCGCCGTGGTCATCGCCATGAAGGTAATGTCCAGTTCGCCGCTTTCATACATCATCAGTTCAGTCGAAGATTCGGAGATGAACGAGATGTTGATGGTGTCGAGGGTGACGTTTTCTGCATCGTAGTAGTTTTCGTTTTTCACCAACGTCAAATCCACGTCGTCGTTCCAGCTTTCAATGGTGAACGGACCGCCGCACAGAGTCGTGTCAGCAGACGAACCGTAGGTGGCGCCTTCCGGCAGACTTTCGATGAAGGTCTGGCTCAAAGCGGCATACGGAGCGTTGGTGACGACGTCGATGAAGAACGGAGTCGACGATTCCAACGTTACTTCCAGTGTCGTTTCGTCCAGTGCTTTGACGCCGAGGTTGTCTTTGGCTTCCTGAATGGCAGCCTGATACGCTTCATCCGAATCAAAATCTTCCGGAACCAGACCGTTCAAGTCGTAGCCGCCCTTGATGAAGTCGCACAAAAACCATGCATAATCGTCTGCGGTGTTCGGATCGATGGCACGTTTCCACGTGTATTCAAAATCGTAAGCGGTCATCGGGGTTTCTCCATCCGCAAAGGTCATGCCTTCGCGCAGGTGGAAGGTATAAACGGTCCCGTCATCGTTGACATCATAGCTTTCTGCAGCGCCCGGAACAGCACCGTCTTCACCGTTGCGGTAAAGGGTGGCGTACATGTTGATGTACATGTTGGTCGATGTGGTGGTGACGTCGTTGCAGGGGTCCCAGTCGCTCGGGTCGGAACCAAAGTTCAGATTCAAGGTCTGATCCTCTGCCAGTACTTCTTCACCGCTTTCGTTGGTGCCTTCGGCTGCAGAAGTGGTCTCTTCAGCGGTGTTGCTGCCACAGCTGGTGGCGAAGGTTGCACAGGTTACCGCAGCAAGCAATGCGGCAAGAACTCTCTTTTTCATGGGTTACCTCCTTGGAAATGAAACGATATTTGGAAACTGCCAGGCAGTGGTTCCCGATTATTGGTGGATGAGATGGCAGGCGGCGAAGTGTCCCGGTTCCACTTCCTGTAACGAGGGGCGTTCTTGGCGGCACTGATCCGTCGCGTAGGGGCAGCGGGTGCAGAAAGCGCAGCCTTTGGGAATGTTCACCGGACTGGGAATTTCTCCTTCCAGCGGGATGCGGCTTTTGGCGGTTTCCACATCCGGATCCGGAATGGGGATGGCGGCCATCAGTGCCTGCGTGTAGGGGTGCAGCGGGCGGTGATACAATTCATCCGACGTGGCCAATTCGACCAGACGTCCCAGATACATGACTCCCACGCGGTCGGAAATGTACTGCACCATCGACAAATCGTGTGCAATGAACAGATAGGTGAGCCCCATGCGTTCCTGCAATTCTTTGAGCAGATTCACCACCTGCGCCTGAATGGAAACGTCCAGTGCGGAAATCGGTTCGTCGCAGACGATGAATTTAGGATTTGCCGCCAGGGAACGGGCAATGCCGATGCGCTGGCGCTGGCTGCCGGAAAATTCGTGCGGAAAGCGGTTGGCGTGATCGCTGTTTAACCCAACGATCTCCAAAAGCTCCAGCGAACGGGCCGCACGGTCTTTTTTCGGCAGAGTGGGGTCGCTTTCCATCCCTTCCATAATGATTTCCGAAACCGTCATTTTCGGGTCGAGCGAGGAATACGGATCCTGAAAAATCATGTGCATGTCTTTGCGGAAGGGGGCGAGCTGTTTGCGGTTCAGATGCGCGATGTCCGTATCGCGGAACAAAATCTGTCCGTCCGTCGGCTCATACAGCCGCATCAAGGTGCGTCCGAAGGTGGTTTTGCCGCAGCCGGATTCTCCGACCAGACCCAGCGTTTCGCCCTTGTAGATGTCAATGGAAACATCGTCCACCGCCTTGAGCACCTTTTTGTGCCCGAGGGAAAAGTATTTCTTCAGACCGCGGACGGAAAGCAGAATTTCTTTTTCTTGTTCATGCATGACTGTTTTCCTCCTGTTCGGTTTGGTTTTGGTAAGCTAGAAAATCCGGATGATAACGCCAGCAACGGGCAATGTGATTTTCTGCAATCTGGAAAAACGGCGGCTTTTTGCGGCAGCATTCCATCGCCTGTTCACAGCGTTCAAAGAAGGGACATTCTTCGTGTTCCAGCAGCAAGTCGGGTGTAGAACCCGGCATCGGCTGCAAACTGTACTGCTCCATGTCGAGTCTCGGCAGTGCCTTCAAAAGCCCCAGCGTGTAGGGGTGCTTGGGATGGTAGTAGAGTTCGCGTACCGGCGCGGATTCGACGATTTCGCCGGCGTACATGACGATGACTTTCTGCGCTGCACCGGCGACCACACCCAGATCGTGGGTGATCAGAATCACGGCGGTGTTCAAGCGTTTGCTCAGATCGGTAATCAAATCCATGATCTGTGCCTGAATCGTCACATCCAGCGCGGTGGTGGGTTCGTCGGCGATCAAAAGTTTCGGATTTAACAGCAGCGACATGGCGATCATGATGCGCTGGCGCATGCCGCCTGACAGTTCGTGCGGATATTGCTTGAGACGTTCTTCGGCGTTGGACATCCCGACCAGCCGCAGCATTTCCACAATGCGGGCGCGGCGTTCTGCCTTTTTCATCGACTTGTTGTGGAGTTTGAGCACTTCTTCCAGCTGATAACCGATGGTGAATACCGGATTCAAGCAGGACATCGGGTCCTGAAAGATCATGCTGATGTCTTTGCCGCGGATGGCGCGCATCTGCTTTTCCGTTTTTTTCAAAAGATCTTCGCCTTCGAAAAGGATTTCGCCGCCGGCGATGGTGCCGTTTTGGGCGATCAGCCGCAGAATTGACATCGAGGTGACGCTTTTGCCGGAACCGGATTCTCCCACGATGGCGCAGATTTCGCCGGGTACAAGGGAGAAACTCACGTCGTTGACCGCTTTCACGGTTCCGTGTTTGGTCTTGAAAGTGGTAACGAGGTTTTTGACTTCTAGTAATTGTTCCATCGTTTCAAACCTCCGTTACATTTTGGGGTCGAGCGCGTCGCGAAGCGCATCGCCCACAAAGTTGAATGCTAAAATGGTGATACAAATGAAGAAGGAGGGGAAGAGCAGCAGGTGCGGAATGGTGCGGATGAAATTCAGCCCATCCGATGCCAGTGCGCCCCAGCTCGGCTGTGACACAACGCCAAGCCCCAAGAATTGCAGATAAGCTTCCATAAAGATGGCGGACGGTACGGCCAGCGTCAGCGATACGAGAATCGGTGCGATGGCGTTGGTGACCAGATGACGGATCATCAGCCGCGGAGTGGGGACGTTGCTGACCTTTGCCGCGAGGATGTATTCCCGTGAACGTAAGCTCAGCACTTCGCCGCGCACGGTACGTGCGGTGCCCAGCCAGCCGGTCAGCCCGATGACCAGATAGACGTTGGTCATGCTGCGCCCGAAAACGACCATCAACAAGATGACGTAGAGCGTTTGGGGGACGGAGTCGATGATTTCGAGAATACGCATCATTACGGTATCCACCCAGCCGCCGAAATAGCCGCAGATCATGCCGTAAGTCACGCCGATGAGAAAGGAAACGGCGGCGGAAATCAGACCGACGATCAGGGAAATGCGTGCCCCGTGGAAGATGCGCACCATCAAATCCCGTCCGAAGGCGTCGGTTCCCATCGGATGTGCCAGCGACGGACCCTGGTTCATCTCCGCCAGGTTTTGATAATCATAGTCGTAAGGCGAGACCATCGGCCCGAAGACCGCCAGCAACACCATCACGGCGATGATGATCATCCCGATGACGCCCAGTTTGTTTTTGCAGAAACGCCCGACTGCATCCTTTAAGAAAGTGGAAAGCGGGCGGTTGATTTTATCCGCATTTCGTTCCGACGCAGGGACGGGCTGAAAGTCTTTAGCAGTCAAGTGCAGTGCTTCCATTTACGATTCCCCCTTTGCTTTGGTCAGTGAAATACGCGGATCGACGAAAGTGTAGATGATGTCGATGAGTAAAACCACGATGATCAGTAAGGTCGAGTAGAAGATCGTCAGCCCCATGATCATGGTGTAATCGCGGTTGAAGATGGCTTCGGTAAAGGATTTGCCCAGCCCAGGAATGGCGAAGATGCTTTCCACTACGAAGCTGCCGCAGATGATCCCGGCAAACATCGGCCCGATGATGGTCAAAATGGGAAGCAGGGCGTTTCTTAACGTATGAATGTAGATGACGCGGAAGTGACCGGCGCCTTTGGCGCGCGCGGTGCGCACATAGTCGGAATTGAGCACTTCCAGCATGCTGCTTTTCATATACTTGGTGATGGTGGCAAGCGGCCCGACCGATAACGCCAACACCGGCATCACTGCCTGCTGCCAGGTGCCCCATTTGGCGATGGGCAATAACCCCCATTTGTAGCCCAGGTAGTACATCAACGCACTGGCAACCACAAAGCTCGGCATCGAAATAAACAGGGTGGTGAGGACCTTAATGATGTTGTCCTGCCAGTGGTTTTGGCGAAGAGCACTCACAATTCCCATCGGAATGCCCAGTAAAACCGCCAGCATCAAAGCGAAAACACCAAGCGTGCAGGAAATGGGGAAGCGGGTCTGGATGTAGTCGTTCACGGTATAGGAATCGTTATACATCGAAAGACCAAAATCCAATTTGCAAAGGTCCTTCATATATAACAAGTACTGTTCAAAAGTCGGTTTGTCCAAATTATATTTGCGTTCCAAGTTGGCGAGCACCGTCGGAGGGAGCGGTTTGTCGCCCCCGCTGAACGGTCCGCCGGGGATGGCACGTGATAACCAGAAGGTAAAGGTCGCGATAATGAAAATCACGAACAGCGCAATCAGGATGCGCTTGAGGATGTATTGAAAGGTTTTCATGTTGGGAAACTCCTTATTCTTTGTACTGAGCCATATACGCTTCGATTTCATCCGGATCTTTTGGAATTCCGGCAGAAAGAACTTCGCAT
>CALXIC010000174.1 GCA_944388265.1 uncultured Clostridia bacterium
GCTGCGTTTTGGAAAACCTCATCACCCCAGTGCCGCCCGTCTTCCACGGGCGAATCGGAACACCCGGACGAATCAATACGCCGCCCGTTCCCTGCGGCCCCAAAAGCCCTTTATGTCCGGTGAAGCAAAGTACATCAATCCCCATCGCCTGCTGATGAATGGGCAAAATGCCCGACGTCTGCGACGCATCCACCACCAGCAGCAATCCGCGTGTATGGGCAAAGGCGCCGATCGTCTGCAAGTCGATGACATTCCCCGTCACGTTGGAAGCGTGGGTACACACAATCGCACGGGTATTGGTTTGAAGTAGTCTTGGAAGTTCATCCATCAAAAGACGGCCGTTTGCATCTGCGGGCAAAAACGAAACCGAAAGTTTTCCTGCATCCTGCAGCCGGTATAGCGGACGCAGCACGGAATTATGCTCCCAATCAGTGGTGATCACATGATCGCCGTCTTCAAACAATCCGTTCAGCACGAGATTTAAGGATTCCGTCGCGTTTGCGGTAAAAATAACCGAAGACGCCCCGTATCCATGAAAGAAATCGGATAATTGACCGCGTGTGCGGTACACGGCACGGGAAGCATCCAGCGCCGCAGAATGTCCGCCGCGCGAAGCGTTTCCGAATGTTGTCATCGCACGAGTGACCGCCTCGATCACCTGCGGCGGCTTTGGCATCGTCGTTGCGGCGTGATCCAAATAAATCATCGCATTCACCTCTTTGGATGTAGTATACCATATTTTTGACAAAAATGTCCAAAAAAGGTGCTTCTTTTCAAAAGATGCAGTCTTTGTTTGTGAATCATCGCCAGAAGAAGATTTCCAACTATCTTTTGCGCCAAACCAGACATGATAAGTGCACGATGCTTTTGCATCGGAAAGGTGGTGAATCGTTTGAATAAAATCAGATTTTTGGAAATCATGGCAGCAACCGTTGCTGCTATTCTATTAGGATTTGCCGCATTTTATGCATTTTTCCTGCCGGATACCTACCGAGCAGATCAGGAAGAAGGATTTTTGATGGCAAATCCGCTGATCAGCGCAACCCCCACGGAAGACACCGTCGTCGTCTCCTCCACCGGCACGCAAAAACAATCCTACACCCTGCAATTTTTAGGGGTCGTGCCGATCAAAACCGTCACCATTTCCACCGAAGAATCCGTCAAACTGATTCCATCCGGAGAACCGCTCGGTGTAAAAATGTTTGCAAAAGAACCGGTCGTTGTCGGTATGGAAACGATTGAAAGCACAAGCGGCGCTATCTGCCCCGGAGAAGAAGCGGGACTGCAGGTCGGCGACCGCATTCAGCGCGTCAATGAAAAAACGGTGGAACGAAACGAAGAAGTCGCCGCGCTCATTCAAACCTCCAACGGAGATCCCGTCACCGTAACGGTTTTGCGGGGAGAGGAAACGTTTGAAACCACGATCCACCCGGTCTATTCCGAGTCTGCCGAATGCTATCAAAGCGGGCTTTGGATTCGTGACAGCGCCGCCGGCATTGGCACCATCACGTTCTGGAATCCCCAAAATCAAACCTTCGGCGGCTTAGGACACGGCATCTGCGACAACGACACCGGCGATATGATGACGGTGGGAAGCGGTGAAATCTGTGATGTGTTCATCCACAGCGCCCGCAAAGGAACGAGCGGAAACCCCGGCGAATTGTACGGCGCGTTCCTCCAGGATGAAGCAACCGGTTCGATTTGGCAAAACAATGAAACCGGCATTTTCGGCGACTGGTACCCCACCTTATCGGAAGAGGACGCTATTGACATCGCCTATCAGCAGGAAATCACCTGCGGCGACGCCTCCATCCTCTGCACGGTGGAAGGGGAAGAACCCAAAGAATACGCCGCAAAAATTACCGCCATCGACTACAACACCGACCACGCAACTAAAAATTTGGTGGTGGAAATCATTGACGAAGAACTGCTCTCCACTACCGGCGGCATTGTCCAAGGCATGAGCGGTTCCCCTATTTTGCAAAACGGTAAATTGGTGGGGGCTGTGACACACGTCTTTGTCAATGATCCAACCAGAGGTTACGGCATCTTTATCGAAAACATGCTGGAATCCGCCGCATAATCATTTTCTTGACAGCCTTCGGGCTGTCTTACATCCGGTTAAAATATCCGTATGAAACTTCCCAGAAACTATGATATAATGAAACAGTATAGATGGGGGGATCGGTATGAGAAGAAAAGACCGCGAAGTGCTAGACGATGCTGCAATCGACGCAATCATTCAAAAAAGCAAGATTTGCCGCTTAGGTTTTTACGATAAGGGGGAAATATACATCGTTCCCCTCAATTTCGGTTTTGTGCACAAGTATAACCAAAGAATCTTTTATTTTCACAGCGCCAACCAGGGAAGAAAAATTGATTTGATGCACCGCTGTCCATCCGTTGGATTTGAATTGGATACCGGTTTTCAGCTTTTGGAAGCGAAAACGGCCTGCAATTTTTCCGCAGAATATCAAAGTGTGATCGGAACCGGAACGGTCTATCCGGTCACCGATGCCGAGGAAAAGAAGCGGGGACTGTTGGCATTGATGAATATGCTAACCAACAAACCGGATTGGACATTGGATGAAACGATGGTTTCGTCCGTTACTGTGTTCAAATTAGAGGTTCAAACACTTTCCTGTAAACAGCATCTCGTTTAAAGTTTTTGGGTGTTTTTTGAAATATTCATGATTTTAAATGATGGATGACAGCAGAAAAGATTGCGATATCATCAAATCAAAATTCATAGGAGAATCATACATGAAAATAAGAGAGATTAAAGAAAACAAAAAAGAATTCCTTTCTTTGCTTTTGTTGGCGGACGAGCAAGAAAATATGATCGACCAATACATTGATCGAGGAATCATGTATGTTTTAGAGGATGACGGCGTTCAGTGTGAATGTGTTGTAACCGATGAAGGAAACGGCATTCTGGAAATTAAAAATATCGCCACAAAACCAGAATCCCAACGGATGGGATACGGTAAAGCGCTCATCGAATTTATTATCGCGAAATACAAAGGAAAACATTCCGTGCTGCAGGTCGGTACGGGAGATAGTCCACTAACGATTCCCTTTTATGAAAACTGTGGATTTACCCGCTCGCACTGTGTCAAAAATTTCTTTACCGATCATTACGACCATCCCATTTATGAATGCGGCAAACAATTAGTCGATATGATCTATTTGCAGCGTAAACTGTAAATAAGTATTTCCAAAGCATACTATACACTTTCTAAGCAGCCCTGCATGATTACGACGCAGGGCTGCTCTTATTTTTACCATCAATGGATCTTTTCAGTCGATAAAAAACAATTTCCAGACAGCATTCGACAAAAATGCCCACGAAAGAGAAACCGGTTACATGTTGTTGTCTCGACAAGAAACCAGATTTGGAAAAAATACATCCGATGATGAATTTTTTTTCGACACATCCGCATGCAATCCCCGCCTTGAAATTGTCGTATTCTGTCGAAAAAAACACTTCGAAAGCGGTCGAACAGATTACATTTTGTTCGAAATGAGTGAACAACGGTCGAAAACAGCCATGATTTTGGCTTTTTTCGTGGCGAAAAAGCGCGATAGACTATCGTTGCACCGGTTCCATGGATATGCTATGATAAATCTATCACATAAAGGGGGAAAACCTATGAAAACAATAACAAAAGTTCTTATTGGTGATGATAGCGTGAATTTCGGTGTCATCTGTAAAGACTTACTGCAAAAACAACAGCTTGAGGTTTTGCTGGTGAAAAAAGACGGAATTCTGGTGTATGACCAAATCATGCAGGAAAAACCGCAAATTGTGATATTGGACAGCAGCATGCCTCACATTGATGCTCACGGGCTTTTAAAGAACTTTTCCTCGCAAAGCATCAATCCGCCCTACTTCGTGATTCTCGGAGAACACGAAGATTATCGGGAAGAAGCGGAATTTATGCACGAAGGCGCATCCTTTTGGCTGCCGAAACCGGTGGATTTGTCCAGACTTTGCAGCTGCGTGCAGGAATTGGCGATGAAAGCTGCTCCAATCATTGATCCCATGGATACCCATGAACACGAAATTGAAGTACTCGTTACGGAAGTGATTCATCAGATCGGTGTACCCGCACACATCAAAGGGTATCATTATCTGCGCGAAGCCATCATCCTTTCGATTGAAAATACGGAAATGATCAATTCCGTTACCAAATTGCTCTATCCGACGGTTGCGAAAAAATTCAACACGACTTCTTCCAGAGTCGAACGCGCCATCCGTCACGGCATCGAAGTGGCTTGGGACCGCGGAGACATCGATGTGCTGAATTCTTATTTCGGCTTTACCGTTCACACCGGACGTGGAAAACCCACCAACTCTGAATTTATCGCCATGATTGCAGACCGCCTGCGGCTGCAGCTCAAACAAAAACGGATGAACGTCTAAAAGTCTTTACATCCATTTCATAAATACCAGCGAAATCGTATTCCGATGCACAGAATTTTATTGGATCACCAAAGATTGCCGCTACCAATCGTTACGTTCCATCAATAGAAAAGGATGCCGCCTATTCGCAAGGGCGCTCATCCAAAGAGATTTGGCTGGCTGAAACAAGAAATCCATCCATTTTATGAGAATCATATCCATATAAAAAACCACTGTTCCAAGAACAGTGGTTTTTTGTTTTTCTTTTTATTTTTAAATCAACCGGTCAAAAGTAACGGCTTCCATCTCGGCACGAAGCGTGTCCGCAATCTGCGCAAACACCTCATGTGCCTTGCAAAACGATTCCCGTCCGTGCAGACAACCGACCGTTCCCAGACAACGGCTGACGAAGCAGGGACCCTCAACGGCTTCCACCACTTCATAAAGCGTTAAATCTTTTGGAGATTCTCTGGCGTATTCATACCCGCCTTTAATGCCCTTAAAGGACCGGACAAAACCGGCAGACGCCAATTTGCCTAAAATTTTCAGTGCAAAACGCAGCGTCACATCCGCCCGCTCTGCAATGGTTTTTGCGTCCATCCGGCAATTCTCTCCAATCAAAATCACCATAATGCGAACGGCATAATCTGTTTCCAACGTAATATACATCGTTTTTCAACCGACCTTTATTCTTTTCCAGCATCAATCAATAAAATCTTTGAGTTTTTTGCTTCTGCTGGGGTGACGAAGCTTGCGCAGCGCCTTTGCTTCAATCTGACGAATACGTTCACGCGTGACGTCAAATTCCTTGCCCACTTCTTCGAGCGTTCTGGAACGGCCGTCTTCCAAGCCAAAGCGAAGGCGAAGCACCTTCTCTTCGCGTTCCGTCAGCGTGCCCAACACATCGCTGAGCTGCTCCTTGAGCATCGTATGCGAAGCGGCATCCGCCGGCGCGGGAGCGTCGTCATCCGGAATGAAATCACCCAGATGGCTATCTTCTTCTTCGCCGATCGGCGTTTCAAGCGAGACCGGTTCCTGTGCTGCACGGATGATTTCGCGCACCTTATCCACCGGCATATCCAGTTCTTTGGCGATTTCTTCTGCGCTCGGTTCATGCCCGGTCTGATACAGCAGCTGGCTGGAAACCTTCTTCACTTTATTGATGGTTTCTACCATATGCACCGGAATACGGATGGTACGCGCCTGGTCGGCAATGGCACGGGTGATTGCCTGACGAATCCACCAAGTAGCATAGGTCGAAAACTTAAAGCCTTTGGTGTAGTCGAATTTTTCCACCGCTTTGATGAGGCCGAGGTTGCCTTCCTGAATCAGATCCAAAAACTGCATGCCGCGTCCGACATAACGTTTTGCAATGCTGACCACCAGACGAAGGTTTGCTTCCGCCAAACGTTTGCGGGCAGCGACATCCCCGTTTTGCATGCGGGTCGCAAGACTGATTTCTTCATCGGCGCTGAGCAGCGGCACACGGCCAATTTCTTTGAGGTAAACCTTGACCGGGTCGTCGATGGAAACACCTTCCGCCATCAAGGTGCTTTCAAGATCCCCATCGTCGTGCTTGGAAAGATCCATATCTTCGCTGCTGTAATCTTCGACGATGTCAATATTGTAACGTTCAAACGATTCGTACAGGCTGTCCATCTGTTCCACATCGAAATTCATGCTTTCCAGTGCATCGGTGATTTCTTTGGTGGTCAGACGGCCTTTCTGTTTGCCCTGTTCCATCAGGTCATGAACGGCTGTTTTCTTTTCGTTTTCCATGCTTTGTTCTCCATTCTTCCATCGCTGGATCATTCTTGCTTTTGCCGTTGTTTTCGCCGGGCTTCCAGCTCCTCCAACGACATGGTACGGGTATCTTTTCCCCGAAGGCTTCTGCGCTGTTCTTCCAGCACCGCAATGCAGTCGTTTAACAGCTGATCGCTCATGCGGTCCTCTGCATGTGCGGCCAGAATCTGCGAAATGCGGTCCACCTCCGGTTCTGAAAACGGTTCATTGAGCAGTGCCGGCGGACAGTCGCCGAACTGTTCGGTCACCCAAAGCACGCGCTCATACACGCGCCGGTTAAAGGCGGTGGGAAAATCCTCCGGTTTCAACCGGCTTTGGATGATAGTCAGCACCGACGGATCGCGCACCGCCAGGGCAATGAGCGTCGCCTCTGCCTGAGAAGCGCGCAGAAACTTCGCCCGGTCGGGATTCACGCGGTCGGTGCGCACATCCTTCGCCTGATAAATATCCCGCCACTCACCGTCCTCCTGTTTCCGGGCCTTTCGGCGAATGGCGGCGTCTACCTGCGACAAAAAGGACTTCGCATCGACGCCCGTTTCCCTCGAAACGATGCCGGCGTACACCTCCCGCTCCAAACGGCTTTGAATATCCGCAATGAGCGGCACCGCACGCCTGATATATTCAATCTTCCCGTTGGTGTCGTTTAAATCCACCTGTTCCCGAATTTTTCGCAGTTCAAACTCCACGGCATTCCCTGCACCGTTTAACAGCAGTTCAAACCGCTTGGCGCCGAATTTTTTGATGAATTCGTCGGGGTCCTTCGCGCCCTCCATCCGGATGGTTTTAGCCGTGAGCCCCACTTCCGAAAGCAGGTTGATGGCGCGGTGGGTGGCGGCTTGTCCCGGTCCGTCGGAATCGTAGCAGATGATGACCTCATCCGCATAATTTTTCATGAGCCGCGCCTGATCGGAGGTCAGCGCGGTTCCCAGCGTTGCCACGACATTTTCAAATCCGGCAGCATGGATGGCAATGACATCCATATAGCCTTCCGCCAAAATCAACCGTTTGGAAGCAACCGCATTTTTGGCAAAATTCAGGGAAAACAAATTGCGGCTCTTTTTAAATACCGGCGTATCCGGCGTGTTTAAGTACTTTGGTTTGCTGTCGTCGAGCACGCGTCCGCCGAAGGCGATGACGTTGCCGCGCAAATCAATGACGGGATAGATCACCCGGTTGCGGAAAAAATCATAGTAATGGCCGTTTTTCCCACGGGAAATGACCTTTGCCGCCTCCAGTTCCTCGACGGTATACCCCTTGCCGCGCAGGTGGCGGTAGAGCGCATCCCACGAATCGCGGGCATACCCCAAACCATATTTGACAATCGTATGATCGGAAAGCTTGCGCTCCCCTTTCAGATAACGAAGGCCGGGCTGTCCGTCTGGCGTCTTGAGCGTTTGATGAAAAAATCGTGCAGCCTCCCGGTTGATTTCCAAGATCCGCACCTTGAGTTTCCCGGCACGGTCGGACTCTGCATCCTCCGGCACAGTCATCCCCGCGCGCTGCGCCAAAAGCTTGACGGCTTCGACATAATCGAGATTTTCGATGCGCCGGATAAAGGTAATCACATCGCCCCCCGCACCGCAGCCGAAGCAATAAAACGACTGGGTATTGGGGTAGACGATAAACGACGGCGTTTTTTCCGAATGAAACGGACAAAGCGCCTTTTTTCGGCTGCCCTCGCTGCGCAGCGTCACATAGGAAGCAATCACATCTTCAATGTCGCACTGCTGCAGAAGTTGTTGAATGAATGATTGTGGAATTGCCAAATGCGTCACCTCCGGCAATTACCCATAAAACCTTGGCAAATAGAGCTTTTGGAACAAATTGACCGCAAACACATCGGTCATTCCGGCGATGCAGTCGCACGCCGCGCGTTCCACTCCTTCTGTTTCCAGCACCCCGCGGTACCCTTCGGGCAGCGTTTCCGGATGCTTCAAATAATACTCGTACAGGCTTTCCAGCACATGATGCGCCTTGCCCTCTTCGCTGTTGGCGGCCTTTGCGGTATAGACATTGTCAAACATGAATTGACGCAGCCGCAGATGCGCCGCATAGATTTCCGGGTCCAACGTAATGGCGGGCTGATCGAGGCTGTGCTCCACGATGGACGAAATCATCGTCGTGATGCGGGCACTTTTCCCTCTGCCCAGCAAATAGGTGCAGTCGTACGGAAGTTCCGCTTCCGACAGAATGCCGGCACGCACTGCATCCTCGATATCGTGATTGATGTACGCAATTTTATCGGAAAGCTCCACCACTTTGCCTTCCAGCGTGGCGGCGTCCGTCGTCTGGTGGCTGTGGCAGGCGATGCCGTTTCGCACTTCCCAAGTCAAGTTGAGGCCCTTGCCCCCGCGCTCCAGCCGTTCCACCACGCGCACACTCTGTTGGGCGTGATGAAACGGAAAAGGCGTCAGTTTGTTTAGGGCACGTTCTCCGGCATGTCCAAACGGCGTATGCCCCAAATCGTGCCCCAGTGCGATCGCCTCTGTCAAATCTTCGTTGAGACGCAGACAACGCGCGATCGTGCGGGCAATCTGGGAAACTTCCAGTGTATGGGTCAGCCGCGTGCGGAAATGATCGCCCTGCGGCGACAAAAACACCTGTGTTTTCTGCTTGAGCCGGCGAAACGAATTGCAGTGGATGATGCGGTCACGGTCCCGTGCATAGTCGGTGCGGTACGGACAGGGTGTTTCCGGACGTTCTCTGCCCTTTGACTGCCCTGCATGCGCCGCATACGGCGAAAGAATTTGTTCTTCGAGCTTTAGGGTGTCCAATCGCATCGATACCACCGCCTTTTCCCTTCACTTATAATATACAAGAAAAGATTGCAAAATCCCTCTATTTTTTGAAAAAAATTAAGGCATATCCGCAAACAGGGTTTCCAGCACGGTCGCTTGAAGCGTTCCGTTGGTTTTTTCGGTCAGCGCTTTTTCAAACGCCGCAAACCGGTCTTCGCGGATACGAAACGTGAGCGTCACATCTGCACCGAACGCGGTATCTTCCAGTACTGCGCCAAATTCCGGAAAAAGCGCCTGCAATTTTCCATACAAGCTATAATCAAACGACAGCTGGCACCGCTTTGCCGGTTCCATATGCAGCACATGCGCCGCCTCGATGGCAAGCTTTGCTCCGTGCCCGTAAGCACGCACCAGCCCCCCGGTGCCGAGTAAGGTTCCGCCGAAATAACGGGTCACCACCACACAGCAGTCGACCAAATTGCCCCGTTCCAGCACATCGAGTACCGGACGTCCGGCGGTTCCCTGCGGCTCGCCGTCGTCCGAACAGCGGGCAAGCGGCGCGCGCCCTTCCTGACGCACCACATAAGCATACACGTTGTGAGACGCATCCCAGTACTGTTTTTTCTTTTTCTCCACAAACCAAAGGGCTTCCTCTTCGGTTTTGCAGGGATAAACCGCGCCGATGAAGCGGGATTTTTTCTCCACAAATTCATCCTGCGCATACGCTTCGATCGTACAATAGCCTGTCTGCATGCCAATCTCCCATAAAACATTTTAGGCGATGCAAAACAAGTCTGCATCGCCATAAAAGCACCGATGAAAATTATTTGAGGTTGTAACGTTTTTTGAAACGATCCACACGTCCGCCGGTATCGACCAGTTTCTGTCTGCCGGTGAAGAACGGATGGCACTTCGAACAAATTTCAACGCGGATGTTTTCTTTGGTGGAACGGGTCTGAATCACGTTGCCGCATGCACAAGTGATCGTCGTATCCACATACTTCGGATGGATTCCCTGTTTCATGTTGTTTTCTCCTTTACTCTTATAATAGGAATGATGGATTTTGCCATCATCGATAAGAATGCGCGAAAGAACCTCTTTCGCGTTTAAACGGCTTTCACCGATTTAAACATGTTACCAGAAAATTATTTTAGCACAACAAATGAGAAAAAGCAAGTGTTTTTTTCATTTCCCGCCAAAGATTTTTTAGTTAAAAGTCCTCTCCATTCATGAGGGCAAACGGAAGCGGGAACCACGCGTTCGAAAGCGCATCCACCGCGTCATTGACCGCATATCCGGCCGGGTGGAACAAAAACCGAACCGCTTCGTCATGCGTCAGCACGACATCCGGCGTCCGGCGGGTGGGGGTGACGGTACCCACGCCCTGATGTACTGCAATCAACAGCCGGCTGTCCGGCAGTTCCAGCACCAGTTCCCCATCCGGCAAATGGTTTTTCTGTGCATGAAGCGGGAACCACGCGCGAACCATCTTTTCAAAATGCCACACATGAATCATCAAGCTGTCTTTCGGCGGGAACTGACGATCTTCTTCGCGGGATTTGGCTTCCGGAAACTGTGCCAGCAAATCCGCATCATAGCCGGGAATGACCAGCTTGGCGCGTTCGATCCCCTGCGATACCAAAAACGAAGCGGCAGCCGTTTTTGCATCACCGATGATTTCCAGTTCAGAAATCTCGCCGAGTTTTGGCTTAAAGCCAATCGTGCCTTCCATAGTACCATTTTGATAGACGACATAGGTGCACATCCCAAACTCGCTTCCGATTTCCGTCAGCAATTCTTCGGGGCGTCTGCCGTAAATCGGCCGGTCTTCATGAAACAAAACCACGGCGCGGCGTTCTTCGGGCGACAATTCATCGAGCGGCCGGAACGTATATCCCGCCGCCGGCTTCGCCGTAACCTCTGCATCGTACCACATGCCGCAGGCCTCAAACCCAAAATGGTGATAACGGGTATATCTGCCGCACAAAAAGCTAAAATCCGCATCCAAAAATGCCATATTGTGCAAAGCCGACGTCATCATGCGCTGCAGCACACCCTGTCCGCGAAATTCCGGCGCCGTACAGACTGTTCCCACACCGATGCAGGAAAG
>CALXIC010000175.1 GCA_944388265.1 uncultured Clostridia bacterium
GTACATTTGCGCGGTGAGCGAAAGCAACAAGCGATGACGGGTTTGGTTGATGGACGCATTGTCAAACGTACTGATGACCTCGCTTTTGAGCGAACCGCCCGGAGAAAGTTCCAGCGGGATTTTGGGTCCAAACCCCATCAGATAGCGGTTTCCGAAAAACGATCCGAGCGGAATCCAGACGGTCACCGGCTCCATCTGAGAAAGATGATCGATCACCGCATCCGAAAGTTCCGTCCGAATGCGGTTGGCTTCGATGACATCGACCTGAATGGAGGACACCTGATCGGACGCATTGGAATCGAGCAAAATCAAATCGCCGGACGAAATCGGAACCGTTTCCAGATATTCCTCCATTGCATCATTGAGCACCTGCATTCCAAGAAGGCGTGCACGGCTTTCGCACACCGTACGAAGAGCAGTCTGGGTGCCAATCCCGGCAAACCCCACAAAGAGTGTGAGCACCAATCCCCAAGCCATCAGACGGATCTTTCGTTTGAGCCGCCGGCGTCTCATACAGACTCCCCGGACGACAGGAGATCGTCCAGTTCCTCCACCGGCAAAAAATCATACCGAAAATAATAGATTCCCGACGTTTTTGCCGCGCGCACCGCCGCTTCCTGCTCGGCTAATGTTTCGGCGTCAAATTTGTAAGCCGCGACCCCCACACCAAGCGGTACATTCAAGGAATTGGCCCATTCTTCCCAACGGGTGAGCAGAGTGCCAAACGGCGCGGTTTCATCCTCAAAATCCCAATAAATCTGAGGAATCACCGCATCCAACAGCCCCTCTTCACACCACGAGGTCAGGCTGGTCAGCTGGGTTTCATCCGAAACCGGCTGATCGGTAAAATTACCCGCCGGACTGATGACAAAACGCACCTCGCGCTGACGGCAAAGCGCCGAGAGTTCCCGCACCAGAGTGGTCACCGCCGCTTTCGCCTCCGTTTCGGTCGAGCCATAAGTTTCAGGCGAAACGGAATAAAAATAATCGTCGAGATGAAGTCCATCCACATCGTACCCGGCGAGAATTTCCTGCGCACCGTTTACCACCAGTGCGATGATCTCCTCATTGGCGGGATTGAAATACCAGCAGCCGTCCTGTTGCGCCATATAGTTTGCGTCCCCTACCCAATCGCTAAACGCATACGACCCGGTGAGCGCCGTGAGATCGTCGTCCTGCATGAGGCGGTAGGGATTGATCCATGCATCCAACAACAGCCCTTCGCGATGCGCCAGCTCCACCATCACTGCCAGCGGATCAAAATCGGGCGTCATTTCACGATGTCCGGTAATCCCGGACGCCCACGGAAAATACGAGGATTCGTAAAACGCATCGCCGTGCGCGCGCACCTGTACAATCACGGTATCATAAGCATGTGCCGCTAATTCCTCACAAAGCGCACCGAACGACTCGCGAAATTCCTCTTCGCTTTTCCCGGTCAGCAGCGATTCATATTCCAGATAGGAGATCCATACACCGCGGGAAAAGGTGTTTTCTTCCGGTTCGGATTCTTCGGACGCGGGCACTTCTGCCGGATCGAGTGCCGAAACCGTCGGAAATTCGGTAACCGGCCATTTGGGCAGATCCTCCGGCGATTTTACAAGCTGTATGCGCATCCAAAGGATGCCGATGACCGCCAGTATCAAACATCCCAAGATCAGTTTGACTTTCCGTTTTAATTTTCGTCCACGCATTGGCTCACCTCAACCATAGCTATGCGCTTCATCCGTCAAACAGAACCAAAAAACCGCCAAAGGCTCGCAAGAACCTTTGGCGGTTTCTGATTATGGGATCAAATGGGATCCATCAGCACCGATTACTCGAAGGACTGTTCGGTACGGTTGATGATTTCATCCTGCAATTCTTTGGACAGATTGCGGAAGTGGTCGGAATAACCGGCAACACGCACGATCAGATCGCGGTACTGATCCGGATTCTTCTGCGCCGCAATCAGGGTTTCACGGTCGATGACGTTGAACTGGATGTGGTGACCGTCCATGTTAAAGTAGGTACGCACCAAAGACGCCATGTGATCGAGCCCTTCTTCCCCTTTCACTACGGAAGGCGTGAATTTCTGGTTCAGCAGGGTGCCGCCCGTTTTGAGGTGGTCCATCTTCGCACAGGATTTCACGACAGCGGTCGGGCCATGGGTATCCGAGCCTTTTTCCGGCGAAATGCCTTCCGATACCGGAACGCCAGCCAGACGGCCGTCCGGAGACGCCATCATGACCGAACCGAAATAAACGTGGCAGGTGGTCGGCAGCATGTCGATGCCGTATTTACCGCCCTTCATGTTCGGTTTGCCGGTGACCGAATCGTGATAGAAGTTGAAGACTTCGCACATGATATCATCTGCATAGTCGTCGTCGTTGCCGTAGAACGGGGTGTGATGCTGGATGAGGTTGCGTTCGCGGTCATAGCCGACGAAGTTTGCTTCCAGTGCATCCATCATCTGCTGCATCGAAATATCTTTCTTGTCGTACACATGATATTTCAGTGCGGACAGCGAGTCGGTGATGGTACCGATGCCCACGCCCTGGATGTAGTTGGTGTTGTAACGAGCGCCGCCGGCGTTGTAGTCTTTGCCTTTGGAGATGCAGTCGTTGGTGATGATCGAAAGGAACGGTGCCGGCATGTATTCGGCATAGATCGATTCGATGATGTTGTTGCCCGTCATCTTGATGCGCAGGAAATGGGTGATCTGCTGTTTGTACGCATCGAAGAGTTCGTCATAGGTTTTGAAATCGACCGCATTGCCCAGTTTCAGACCCAGCTGTTTTTTCGCAACCGGATCGTAACCGTTGTGCAGCGTGATTTCCAAAATCTTCGGCAGGTTGAAATAACCGGTCAGGATATATGCTTCGTTGCCCCAAGCGCCCGTTTCGACACAGCCCGACGAACCGCCTTTGCGCGCGTCGTCGATGGTTTTACCGGCGTTGACCAATTCCTGGACAATCGCTTCGGTGTTGTAGAATGCCGGCTGGCCCCAACCTTTACGAGAAATTTCGCAGGCACGTTTGAGGAAGCGCTGCGGCGTTTTACGGGAAATCTGCACGTTGGAAGACGGCTGCAGCAGCTTCATTTCATCCATGCAGTCCAAAATGAGGTAGGAAACGTCGTTGACGCCGTCGCGTCCGTCCGGCGTAATGCCGCCGGTGTTGATGTTCGCGAAGTCGGTATAGGTCGACGATTCTTTCAGCGTAATGCCAACCTTCGGCGGAGCCGGCTGGTTGTTGAATTTGATCCACAGGCATTCGAGCAGTTCGAGGGCACGGTCGTCGTCAAGAATACCAGCTTCGGTATCTTTCAGATAGAACGGGTTCAAATGCTGGTCCAAACGGCCCGGGCTGTAAGCGTCCCAGGGGTTGAGTTCGGTGGTAACACCCAAATGCACAAACCAGTACATCTGGATTGCCTGCCAGTAGGTCTGCGGTTTGTGAGCCGGAACCACTTTGCAGTTTTCCGAAATCTGAAGCAGTTCTGCCTTGCGGGTCGGATCGGTTTCTTTTTCCGCCAGTTCCGCTGCGTATTCCGCATAACGGCGGCCAAGTTCCATGATCGCGTCGCAAGCGTAGGACATACCGCGGAGTTCTTCGGCTTTTTTCACGGCTTCCGGATCTGTGGTGTAATCCAGTGCATTCAAAGCAGCCTGGATGTCTTCTTTATAATCCTGAAAACCTTTTTCGTAAATCTTTTCGGAGCAAACGGTGTGGCCCGGTCCGCGCTGTTCCATGAATTCGGTGAAGATACCGGCTTCGTAGCAGTCACGCCATTCCTGAGAAACGGACTTGATGATCTTCGAACGAACGGAACGGTTTTCCCAATACGGGATGATTTCGTTTTCCTGAAGTTTCAGGTCGTCTTCGGTGACCGAGAAGCTGATGATGTCACGGTCGTTCATGACGTGCATATCTTCCAGCGTATGGCAGCACAGTTCCGGGAAGGTCGGCGCGCTCTGCGGAGCACTACCCTTTTCACCGACGATCAGTTCGCCTTCGCCGATGTAGAGCGTTTTATTCTGGAAATAATAAAGCAGTGTCAAACCACGCATTTCCGGAATGGAGTACACGCCCGAGTATTTTTTGTACGCTTCTGTTTCCAGCTTTGCACGTTCCATATCGATGCGGGGCTGGGTCGTGGTGCTGAGTTTGCGCAGCGCTTTGATGCGCGCGTTCATGCCGCGGTCTTCCCCGCTTTGCGCGAGTTCGGACATGGCACATGCACAGGTGGTTTTGGTTTCCGCCATAAAATCATCCTCCTATTTTGGTCTGATACCCTTCGTCTTCAAAGCGTTTGCGGGTGGCTTCCATCCATTCTTTGGACGGGGTTGCCATCTCTTCATCCGCATAACCCTGCTGCAGACGTTCGTATTTGCTTTTGCCGGTATTGTGATACGGCAGCAGATTCACCTTCACCGGATGAATCTGTTTGAGAAAGGCGAGTGTCGCTGCGATGTTTTCTTCATCGCAGTTGACGCCTTCAATCAACGGAATGCGAATCTGAATGGCAGCGTGGCGCTCATCCAGCTTTTTGAGGTTTTCCAGAATGCGCTCATTCGGAACCCCGATGTAATATTCATGTTTTTTGCTGTCCATCAGTTTCAGGTCGTACAAAAAGACATCCACATACGGCAGCACTTTTTCAAATCGTTCAAACGGTACATCGCCGCAGGTATCAATCGCTACATGAATGCCGCGCCGTTTGAGCTGTTTTAAGAGATCCAACAAATAATCCAGATCCTGTACCATCACTTCGCCGCCCGAAAGCGTGACCCCGCCGCCCGATTCTTCATAAAACATCGTATCTTGCAGCGCGATGCGCACCACTTCGCGCACCGGAATAAATTTGCCGGCCATTTCACGCGCCGTGTAGTGACAAGCATCGACACAAACGCCGCAGTTGACGCATTTGGTACGGTCCGGTTCCATCCGTTCGTTGATCGCATCGTGCGGACATACTGCCTTGCAGGCACCGCAGCCCACACAGCGTTCGGAATAAAAGAGAAGTTCCGGCGAAAAGCGCTGACTTTCCGGGTTGTGACACCATTTGCAGCGCAGCGGACATCCTTTGAAAAAGATGGTGGTACGGATTCCGTCGCCGTCATGAATGCTGAATTTTTGAATGTTGAATATCTGTGGCTGTGCCATCTTAGACGCCCCTTCTGGATCTTTGCATCCACTTCCTGGATACCGATTTCATTATATCGAACATTTTTCTCCGCGTCAAGATCATTCTATACTTTTTTTGTATATTTTATTTTTTGGCTGCTGCATCAACCAATGCACACCAAAAAAGAATTGAACAAACCGCGTGAAAACCCTTGCTCTTTTTCATAAGTATTTGATTGATTTTTGTAAAAATTTGGTTAAAATGACTCCTTTTCGAAATTCGTTTGCCTTTTGCACAAAATAGTGATAAAATATGATGAAATTTTTTCTACATCAAACAGGAGGTTTTGCGATGCCAGCCTACGTTTATATCCTGCGCTGTGCGGACAATACGCTGTACACCGGATGGACAAACGACATTGATGCGCGCATCAAAGCGCACAACGAAGGGCGCGGCGCCAAATACACCCGTTCCAGACGTCCGGCAACGCTCGTTTACTTAGAAGAGCTTCCCACCAAATCCGAGGCGCTGCGGCGGGAATGCGCCATCAAAAAACTGACGCGCGCGCAGAAGGAAGCGCTCGCCGCGACCTATACTCCTACAAAGACCCCGTAAAACGGCAGCGAAGTTTTCGCTGCCGTTTTTGTTGGGTTATTCATCCTTTAGCGTGACTTCCAGCACCGTATCGATCGGATCGGGAAGCTTGGGATCCGGTCCCAGCGATACCATCACGACATCGGGATAGTTGTTGGAAATCCAGTCCTTGACAATCTTCACTTCACAGCCCGTGGAGAGCAGGCGAATGTGCTTGACCTGTTTTTCTTCCAGCCCCATCAGCGGGATCAACCCGATCACCGGTTCGGTGATGTGATAATACAGTTTATTGCCGTTTTGCGTCATCCGTCCAATGTCCGGTTTCGGCAGATTGCTTCCTTTGCAGCCGTAGATGCTGGCGCTGTTTTTCTTCATCCAGCGGCCGATGCCTTTTAAAATCTCCAGCGATTCTTCCGGAATGTTGCCCCGCGCATCCGGTCCCACGTTGAGCAAAAGGTTTCCGTTCCTGCTGACGCATTCGACGAGCTTTTGCACCATCATGCCGGCATCTTTAAAATAATGGTCGGTTGCACAGTAGCCCCAGTTGTTGTTCATCGTGATGCAGGCTTCCCAGGTGACGGGTTTGCCGTTCACGTCCAAAATGCCCTGCGGCGGAATGATCTGTTCGGGGCTGACAAAATCGCCGGAAAACGCGCTGGGATCGCCCGTCACGAGCGACCCGAATCCTTCGCCGGAGACTTCGAGACGGTTATCGAGCAGCACATGGGGCTGATAGGTGCGGATCATCTGCACCAGCTCTTCCGCACGCCACGCTTCCCCGCGCAGATCGTCGTAAGAAAAGTCAAACCAGAACAGGTCGATCTTCCCATAATTGGTGCAAAGTTCCCGCACCTGCCCGTGCAGGTAGTCGAGATAGCAGTCAAAATGATGCTCCACTCCCTGATAAGCAGAGTTGTTGCGCTCCGGATGATGGCGGTCGCCGTAATGCGGATAATC
>CALXIC010000176.1 GCA_944388265.1 uncultured Clostridia bacterium
CGGTTCCACATCGTTGTGATGCGCCTGAATGGCGTGGAGCACCGCATGGCTTTCTTTAAACTTCCGACAGACGTCTACGCCGATTTCCACGTGCGATCCTTCGATCTCGTGGTTTAAGGCTTTGCCGATGTCGTGCAGCAAGCCGGCACGGCGGGCAGTCGCGGCGTCTACACCCAGTTCGCTTGCCATGATACCGGCCAAGTGTGCCACTTCAATCGAGTGCTGCAGCACGTTTTGTCCGTAACTGGTGCGGTAGGTGAGCCGTCCAAGAAGTTTGACGATTTCGTAATGGAGGCCGTGAACGTTGGTTTCCAGCACCGCGCGTTCGCCTTCCTGCTTCATTTTCTGATCCATTTCACGGCGGGCTTTTTCCACCATTTCTTCGATGCGCGACGGATGGATACGGCCGTCGGCAATCAGTTTTTCCAGCGTCTGGCGGGCAAGTTCACGTCGAACCGGATCGAAGCAAGATAATGTAATCGCTTCCGGGGTGTCGTCGATGATCAAATCACAGCCGGTGAGCGTTTCGATCGCACGGATGTTGCGTCCTTCGCGCCCAATGATGCGGCCTTTCATTTCATCGTTTGGCAGCGGAACAACGGAGACCGTTGCTTCGCTGACGTGCTCCGCAGCACACTTGGAAATCGCAAGCGAGATCAACTGTTTTGCCTTTTCCTGGCATTCGTTTTTGATCTGCTGTTCATAAGAAGTGATCTTCTGCGCTTTTTCGTAAGCGAGGTCATCTTCGAGAGAAGCCATCAGCTGTGCTTTGGCTTCTTCCGCGGTCAAACCGGAAATACGTTCAAGATTTTCGATCTGGCTGCGTTTGATGGTTTCCGCTTCCTCAAGCTTTTCATCAGCAAGTTTTAATTTTTCGTTGAGTTTTTCTTCTTTCTTTTCAAGATTCTCAATCTTTCGGTCCATCGATTCTTCTTTTTGGACCAGACGGCGTTCCTGTCTGGAAACTTCCGAACGGCGTTCTTTGATTTCACGTTCTGCATCGGCGCGAAGCTTGTGCGCTTCGTCTTTGGCGGCAATGGATGCTTCCTTTTTCGCCGCTTTCGCGTCTTTTTTGGCTTCTTCACGGATGCGTTCAGCTTCTGCTTCCGCGCTGCCAATCACTGCTTCAGCGGTTTTGCGGCGATTTTCCTGGCCCATACGGAAAGAAATGATCCCGGAAATGACGCCGACCACAACAGCCACGACAATACAGATGACAATCAAAGTCAAAGGTTGTATCATCTTGTAAGACCTCCTTTACTAAAGATTCGGAGGTCAATGAAAAAATCATTCTATTCAAAACAATCGCATCGCTTAAAGTCAAAGACCGGGAAGATTATTTCGAAAGGAGCGTTTCATAGACCTCCTGGAAATGAGCTTCTTCCGGACAAACCGGAGTGGTTGCTTGACGATAAGCTTGAATCCTGCATCATCGACTACGATGCTTCACAGAATACACTTAAGATACATTATCAATATTATTTTAATCGTTAGGCGAATAATTGTCAAGGGAATGGATGATTTTTTCATCGAAAACCGGGCGTGATCGTTCTCGCTTGTTAGTCAAACTGCCGAAGTTTCATTTTGCGCGAAAGGATGGGAAAAATGTGGTTGACAGACAAGGGGACTTGCGTTATAATAGTTGTACCTCGAAGAGGGCTTATTTTTTATGTGCTTTTTTAAGAATTCACGGGCACACAGGCTGAAAAAATAGGTCTTTCGCCGAATAAGCGGCGTGAGGGAGGCAAAAAAAATCCGAATAAGCAGGAGGTGCCGATATGAGGGTTAAGGTTACATTAGCTTGCACGGAGTGCAAACAGCGCAACTACAACACGATGAAAAACAAGAAAAATGACCCGGACAGACTCGAAATGAACAAATATTGCAGATTCTGTCGGAAAAAAACGCTTCATAAAGAAACGAAGTAAGAGGAGGGACGTTCATGGCAAAGGAAAAGAGCGCGGCTCAAAAGCCCGCTTCCACCAAAGCTGCGAGCAAGGACAAAGATAAAAAGAAGAAAAAGTCCAACTCGTTCGTCCAGTACTTCAAAGATTTAAGAAGCGAAATTAAAAAGGTTGTATGGCCGTCGGCCAAACAGATCAAGAACAATACGCTGGTAGTCCTCGGCTTTTTGGTCGTGGCAGCTGTGGTGATCTGGGTTGTCGACTATCTCTTGTCGCTGATTATCAATTTGGTGTTCTAAGAGAACCATGCAATCAAACATCCATGCGTGATACCGGAAGGAGCGGGAAAATTTTATGGCAGAAAGCGCAAGATGGTATGTGGTTCACACTTATTCCGGCTATGAGAATAAGGTGGCACAGAACATTGAAAAAGTGGTGGAAAACCGCGGCTTTCAGGATTTGATCCTTGACGTGAAAGTCCCGACCGAAAAGGTCAAGGAAGTGAAGGACGACAAAGAACGCGAAGTGGAACGTAAGATCTTTCCGGGTTATGTTTTGGTGAAAATGGAATTGACTGACGACTCCTGGTATGTTGTCAGAAATATCCGTGGGGTGACCGGCTTTGTCGGTACCGCCACCAAACCAGTGCCGTTATCGGAAGAAGAAGTCAAAGCGTTGGGTGTGGAAAAGGTTCAGATCCGCGTCGATTACGCCGTGGGTGACAATGTGAGCATTGTTTCCGGACCGCTCAGCGGATTTGGCGGAATTGTTTCGGAACTGGATCCGGAAAACAACTACGTGAAAGTTACGGTTACGATGTTCGGCAGAGAAACCCCGGCTGAACTGGAACTCAATCAGGTCAAACGGGTATAGCGGTTTTGTCCGAATAGCCTGCGGCAAAAGCGCTGTGGGAGGAAACACCGTCAAAGGGACGAGAGGTTTCCGCCATGACCACAAATTTTTGGAGGTGCAAACAAATGGCTAAAAAAGTAACGGGTTATATTAAGCTGCAGATCGCTGCTGGTAAAGCGACTCCGGCCCCGCCGGTAGGTCCGGCTCTTGGCCAGCACGGCGTCAACATTATGGCGTTCACGAAAGAATTTAACGAACGCACGAAAAACGATATCGGTCTTGTCATTCCGGTTGTTATCACGGTTTATGCTGACCGTACCTTTACCTTTATCACCAAAACTCCGCCGGCAGCAGTGTTGCTGAAAAAAGCTTGCGGCATCGAATCCGCATCCGGCAAACCGAATAAAGTAAAGGTTGCAAAAGTCACCAAAGAACAGGTTCAGAAAATTGCAGAAACCAAGATGAAAGACTTGAACGCTGGATCGCTGGAAGCTGCAATGAGCATGATCGCCGGAACCGCTCGCTCGATGGGTATCGAAGTAGTCGACTAATTCGATTCAAGAAAACCCTGGTGGGAGGAACATTCCGCTATATACCACTTTTAGGGAGGATTATAAATGAAACACGGTAAAAAATATACCGATAGCGTGAAAGCATATGATCGCGCTAAATTGTATGAAGTAAAAGAAGCGCTGCAGGTTGCTGTGGACACTTCGAAAGCAAAATTTGATGAAACGGTTGAAGTTCACGTTCGCTTGGGCGTTGACTCCCGTCATGCAGACCAGCAGGTTCGTGGCGCTGTCGTTCTGCCGAACGGCACCGGTAAAACCGTCCGCGTGCTCGTATTCTGCAAAGACAACCGCGTGCAGGAAGCTTTGGATGCCGGTGCGGATTACGCTGGCTCGGATGAATTCATCCAGAAAATCCAGGGCGAAGGCTGGATGGACTTCGACGTCGTCGTCGCTTCTCCGGACATGATGGGCGTTGTTGGCCGTTTGGGTAAAGTGCTTGGTCCGCGTGGCTTGATGCCGTCGCCGAAAGCCGGTACCGTTACCCCGGACATCGCGAAAGCGGTCAAAGAAGCAAAAGCTGGTAAAATCGAATACCGTCTGGACAAAACCAACATCATTCACTGCCCGATCGGCAAGAAGAGCTTCGGCGTGGAAAAACTGTCCGAAAACTTCGAAACCCTCATGGGCGCTATTGTGAAAGCAAAACCGGCTGCAGCAAAAGGCCAGTACCTGAAATCCTGCGTCGTTGCTTCGACCATGGGCCCTGGCATTAAGGTTTCGACCACCAAATATGGCAACTAATGCTTGACAAACCGTCAATCATTTGCTATAATAGATGATGCTGAATATTTCTGAAGACAGCAGGCGCCGTTTGGCCTAACATTTGCCTGCCGAGGAAGGATCCACACCGCGGGAAGATTTCCAACGATGTTTTTACTCCTCTGTCTTCGGACAGAGGAGTTTTTAATTGGTGACTCCAAGAAATGAAGCACATTAAATTCTATGGAGGTGAATCACACATGCCAAGTAAACAGATTCTCAGCCAGAAACAGGCTTATGTCGCAGCTCTGGCAGAACAGATCAAAACTTCGGCTGCTGGTGTCATCGTCAACTACGGCGGTATTACCGTTGCGGATGATACGGTGCTCCGTAAACAGCTGAGAGAAGCTGGTGTTTCGTACGTGGTTGTGAAAAACACCCTGCTGAAACTGGCTCTCAAAGAAGCTGGTCTGGAAGGTCTGGATGACGTTCTGACCGGTACGACTGCAATCGCGATCCATCAGGAAGATCCGATCGTGGCTGCAAAAATCCTCGGCGAATTCGCTGACAAGAGCAAGACGTTCGAACTGAAAGCCGGCTATATGGACGGAAAAGCTTTGAACGCTGCGGAAGTTACCGCTCTGGGCAAACTGCCGTCGAAAGAACAGCTCATCGGCCAGCTCGTTTCGGTGCTCGTCGCTCCGATGCGTGGTCTCGCTGTTGCGCTTAACGCAATCGCTGAAAAAGAAAGTGCTTAATGGCACGCCCCCGGTTTTTGAAACCAAACAATCAAATAACGTTGCTTAATGCAAACGAAGATGGAGGAACTTAAAATGGCTGATACTGCAAAATTTATTGAAGAAATCAAGTCGATGACCGTTCTCGAACTGAACGAACTGGTCAAAGCAATCGAAGAAGAATTCGGCGTTTCCGCTGCTGCTCCGGTTATGATGGCTGGCGGCGCTGTTGCTGCTGCTGCTGAAGAAGAAAAGACCGAATTTGACGTCGTTCTTGCTGAGGCTGGCTCTGAAAAAATCAAAGTTATCAAAGTTGTTCGCGAAATCACTGGCCTCGGCCTGAAAGAAGCGAAAGCTCTGGTTGACGGCGCTCCGAAGACCCTCAAAGAAGCTGTTTCGAAAGAAAACGCTGAAGAAATCAAAACCAAACTCGAAGAAGTCGGCGCGAAAGTCGAAATCAAATAAGTTTGATTTGCAAAAAGAAAAGCGGTATGGGATTTCCCATACCGCTTTTTTGTTGTTTAAAGACTGAGTGTGCCGTTTTCATCGATATAGAGCAGAAGAATCTTTTCTTCTTCACCGGTTTTGGCGTTCACATAAACGTAGACATTGTGATCATCGACGGTGGTTTGGAATTCGTAGCAGAAAAGTTCTTTGCCGCTGTCGGTGGGAATGACGGCCATCTGCACCTTTTTGACGGTGAGCGCCGGGCTGAGGACTTCGCGCGCTTCTTCTTCGGTGATGTCGGCGGTCAAATCTTCGCGGGTTTGATGATTCATCAGATAGCCGCGGGCATCGTAGCGCAGGATTTCACCGTTGTCCATCGCGACGGTCACCTTCACCAAATCGGGGTAACAGAGCACGCCGTCTTCGTCGTGCGCAAAGTTCAGGATGATCTGGCCTTTGCTGATTTCGTAATAGGTGTCGCGCACATCGGAAATGCCGATGGTATCCAGATATTCTTTGGCGGCTTTGTTGCATTCTTCTACGCTGAGCGTTTGGCTGCCCAGTTCGCGGTATTTCATAAAGTAGCAGAGGTAGCCGCCGTTTTTGGTCACGGCCGCATAACCGTCGTCCGACTGGAAGCAGTAACAGGGCATGGTGCTCAGTTCATCGGATCCGGCTTCCAGTTCCTCTTCTGAAACACCGCAGGCTTCGGCAGCTTTTTTCTGCGCTTCTTCTACCGATACTTCTTCGGCGTGTTCCGTCATCCGGGGCGTTTGCTGCAAGAGGTGATCGGAAAACGGTCCGTCGTAGACGAGCGATGGGCAGCCCGCAAGCGATTGTTCCAATTCTTCGAATCCGTCGGTAAAGGAAATCGCTTCGGCTTCGGCATCCGCTTCCGTCAACTCATTGCTGCCCTCCAGAAGATTCAGCGAACCGGTCTGCACGGCGTCCTGTGCCGCCAGCACTTCTTGGTGGAATTCATTGGCATACGATTCCAACTGCTTTAAGATGCTGAGATCTTCTTCCGTGAAGGTTTCACCGTCTGCCGCCCGGTCCGAGAGGGAAACGGCATATTCCCCCACCTGGGAGAGGTATTTGTAGGTGCCGGCGAGATTGAGGTCGCTGATGGGCAGCACCGACAAACATTCCTTGGCAAAACCGGATTCCCGCCATAAGGTCGAGGAGAGGGTCGCCAACGTATCGGGGCTGGCGGTGACCTGCACTTTCATGAGCGTGGTCTCCACGTTTCCAAGGTAGGTGGACAGGTCTTCCATACCGCGCAGGTACTGCACTTCCAGCCGGTTTTCCGCTTCGATTGCGCGGGCGCGGTACTGGAAGAGCAGGCCGAAGACGATCAGCACGCCTGCCAGTAAAAAGGTGACGATGCGCACCGTGGTGCGCCGGGTAAAGGAGTAGTTCATAGGGATTCCTCCATTTTTTTCTTAGTGTAGGCCATTTTGGGAAAACTATGCATACCGTAAGCTTTTGGCTTTTCAAATGCGGGCAGATGTTGTATAATAAAAAGAAGTGTTGATAAAGACAGGGGTTTTACATGGAAATTTATTTGGATAACAGCGCGACCACCAAAGTCTGCCCGGAAGCGGTAGCGGCGGCAGTGCGCGCGATGGAACAGGAATATGGAAATGCCGCTTCGCTGCACCGCAAGGGCTTTTTGGCGGAGCAGGAAATTCTTTCAGCCAAACGCAGCATTGCAAAGGCGATTGCCTGCCAGCCGGAGGAATTATATTTTACATCCGGCGCGACGGAGTCCAACAACTGGGCGCTGATCGGTGCGGCCATGGCGCATAAGCGCCGCGGCAACCGCTTCATCACGACGACGATCGAACATGCGTCGGTTCTTCATACGATGGATTATCTGGAGTCCCAGGGGTTTGAAGTGGTGCGCGTGTCGCCCAATGCAGACGGGAATTTCGATCCGCAGATGTTTGCCGATGCGGTCAACGACCGCACGATTTTGGTCAGCTGTATGCTCGTCAACAATGAGACGGGTCTGCGCCTGCCGGTCGAAGCGATTGCCAAAGCCGTCAAGCGGAAGAATTCGGAAACGCTCATGCATACCGACGCGGTGCAGGGCTTTTTGAAACTGCCGTTTCGGGTGAAAAATACCGGCATTGATCTTCTGAGCGCCAGCGGACATAAGGTGTATGCGCCGAAGGGGATCGGGATCTTGTATCGCCGCAAAGGGGTGCGCATTTTGCCGCTGCTGCACGGCGGCGAGCAGCAAAATGGGGAGCGTCCCGGTACGGATAATGTGCCGCTGATTGCCGCCTTTGGCGCCGCGGTGGAAGCGTATTTTCCGCATCAGCGCGCGTACTTGGATCAGTATACCGCTCTTTGCAGCCGCCTTTGCGGCCGTTTGGCGGAGATTCCGGGTGTTTCGATTCATCACGATGCAGAGCGGATGGTTCCGTACATCCTCAATATTTCGTGCGAACGGCTGCGTTCGGAGGTGCTGATGCACTATTTGGAACAGGCCGAAATCTATGTGAGCAGCGGCTCTGCCTGCGCCCGCGGGGAAAAGAGCCATGTGCTGCGCGCGATGGGATTGCCGGATACGGAGATTGATACCGCGCTTCGCATCAGTTTTTCCAAAGATACCACGCCGGAGATGGTGGATGCATTCGCCGACCGGCTAGCCACAGCCTTTACAGAACTCGAAAAAATAGGACGGTGACAAGATGAAAGAAGTCATGATGATTAAAAACGGCGAGTTGGCGCTCAAGGGCTTAAACCGCCACGCATTTGAAGAAGCGCTGATGAAAAATATTCGCTGGCGTTTGAAAGATCTCGGAAAATTTACCATCACCCGCGCGCAGTCAACGATGTATGTGCAGACGGATGATCCGTATGTGGATTACGATGAAGTGGCGGATCGCCTGTCGAAGATTTTCGGCATTGCCGCCTTTACCCGCGCCGCCTTTGTGGAAAAGGACATGGACGTGATTAAGCGCACGGCGGTGGAATATATGGCAAATATCCTGCCCGACGCGCGTACCTTTAAGGTGAATGCCCGCCGCTCGGATAAAAAATTCCCGCTCACCTCGCCGGAGCTTCAGCAGGAACTGGGCGCAGAACTGCTTCGCGCCTATCCTCATCTGCGGGTGGATGTGCGTCATCCGGAAGTGGAAGTCATGGTGGAAATCCGCGACTTCGGCGCTTATATTCACGCCAATCAGCTGCCGGGCGCCGGCGGTCTGCCGGTGGGGACCAGCGGAAGCGCGCTGGTGATGATTTCCGGCGGCATTGACAGCCCGGTGGCGGCCTACATGATGGCAAAACGCGGACTCTTGCTGCATGCCATTCATTTTGCCAGCCCGCCCTATACCAGCGACCGCGCACTGCAAAAAGTCGAAATGCTTTGCGAAAAGGTCAGCGTCTATGCGGGGCGCATCTGGTTTTACTACGTGCCGTTTACGAAAATTCAGGAAGCCATCCGCGAACATTGCCCGGAAGAATACTTCACCATTATTATGCGCCGTTTGATGATGAAAATTGCGATGCGCATTGCAAAACAGCAGGATCTGGGTGCCTTGATTACCGGGGAAAGCCTCGCACAGGTGGCAAGCCAGACCATTGCGGCGATTGCTGCGACGGACGACGTCTGCACCATTCCGGTATTTCGTCCGCTGATCGGGATGGATAAAAATGAGATCATCGACGTCGCCCGTAAAATCGATACTTTTGATACGTCGATTCTGCCTTATGAGGACTGCTGCACCGTCTTTACGCCGAAGCACCCGAAAACCCGTCCGGATTTGCAGATGGTGCGGGACAACGAAGCGCTCTTTGATTTTGAACCGCTGATTGAAGAGGCGGTCGAACAGACGACGCGGAAACTCATTCGCAGCGTAACCTGAGAAAGAGGGGATTGGATGAACGCCGAAATCATCTGCGTGGGAACGGAGTTGTTGTTGGGGGATATCGTGAACA
>CALXIC010000177.1 GCA_944388265.1 uncultured Clostridia bacterium
AGCCGCTGTTCCAATTTTGGGAAACGGGATAGAGAAAGGTCGCTTTGCCGGAGTTTTCGCATGAAAATCCCACCTTTTTTCTCTGATTTACAATTAGTATCATAACACAAACCCCTAGTACGCGCAAGACAACGGCGCGGAAATTTCCAAAAAGATTTTTTGAAAAATTTTGAAAAAACACTTGACATTTTGCGTTTCGTCAGGTATAATAAACAAGCTGTCCGGTTAAAGTAACCGATCGACCCTCACCTTCGAGGCGTAGCTCAGTTTGGTAGAGTGCCTGGTTTGGGACCAGGATGCCGCAGGTTCGAGTCCTGTCGCCTCGACCAAAAAAGGGCTTGACAAACTCAAAAAAGTTTGCTATAATAGTAAACGCTAACCGTGCTGGATTAGCTCAGTTGGTAGAGCAGCTGATTTGTAATCAGCAGGTCGGGGGTTCGAGTCCGTCATCCAGCTCCATGCTGGCCGACAGCAAATTGAATATCTGGTGGAGTTCCCGAGTGGCCAAAGGGGGCAGACTGTAAATCTGTTGCTTTTCAGCTTCGATGGTCCGAATCCATCCTCCACCACCAAATGGAGTAGACATCTAAGGTGTCTACTCCATTTTTCTTAGGTTTTATGCGGGTTTGCGGGCTTTTTCCGTTTCAAAAAAGGATTGGTGTCCCGTTAATGTCCTCCCCATTTTCAGAGGTATCTGCAAATCTAATCGGAGTTTCCGCCTAAATTTTCAGGCGGGGGCTCCGTTTTCTTTTTTCTGTAATGGATTTTATCTGTTAAACTATGAATAGTTTGTAAATCTTATTCGTAAGTTGCACAAAATAGTGCAATTTTTATCTGATTTTGCCCTATTTAGTGAAGAGACTTTTGTCTTTATCACAAAATAGGGAAGTGTTATAATGTATATAAAAAAGATGTGTGGGTGTATCGTTTCAGCGGATATACCATGCCCCTTAGCAAAAGGCCTACTGGATTTTTATTCGCCGCCTACACAGGAAAGCCGGAATTATAAGAACTGGGTTGCGGTTCTGGATTTAAAAACCTGCTTAGAATGTCGATCTCGCCATGGTGAAATTTATCGGATGGATGAGATGCCGGACTTAGAGCCGCCGCTTCACCCGAACTGCCGGTGCATGATAAAACCCATGGAAGCGGTGATTGCCGGACAGGGAACAAAGGATGGGCAGAACGGCGCGGATTACTGGATGAAGTATGTTGCGGACTTGCCGGAGTACTACATAACAGAAGATGAATTGGTAGCATTAGGTTGGAAGTGGGGAAAATCGCCTGCTAAGTTTGCACCTGGAAAAATGTTAACAAGGGGGATTTATCAGAACCGAAACGGACATTTGCCACAGATTCCCGGGAGAATCTGGTATGAGGCAGACATCAACTATTACAATGGGAGACGGAACGGTCACCGTCTGCTCTGGTCAAACGACGGATTGTTGTTTGTCACTTACGATCATTATGAGACATTTTTGGAAATAACTTAAAGGGAGCTGTACACGATGAAAAAAGAGAAAATCGTCACTCTGGATTTAACCGGTTGCAAGTACCTGGGAGAAATTCATCAGAGAATTAAAAAAGCGTTTGATTTTCCAAGCTTTTATGGAGAAAATTGGGATGCGTTTTGGGATCTGCTTTGGAGCGAGTGTGATGCAGATAAAATAGTAATAATGGGAGCAAAGACCGTTTCGAAAGAACTTGTGCCGAGTATTGAAATGATCAATGAAATATTACAGGATCTGAAGGAAGATCGTAAAAAATATGGAGAGCTAATAGAGATCGAAATACATAGTTAACAGAAACTGACTTTAGACGTATTTCTTTGTTGATTCAGTGCGGTATCTAAAGTGTCCGCCTCTTCCAAATCACGCAGATCAAATGATCTGCGTGATTTTTTTATTTGTCAATTCGGGCTGAAAGTGCTATCATAAATTTGTTGTGGAAAAATCGACGAATGGATGACAGAAATGGAGGCCCTGTATTTATGGGGAAAATCGCAAAAACCTGTTGGAATTTTTTGAAAGCGGAGACGGTGCTGTGCGTGGCGGTTGTGCTGGCGGTGGCGTCGGCGTTTGTGGTGCCGCCCAATCCGGGCTATGTTTCTTACATCGACTGGGATACGCTGGCGCTGTTGTTTGCGCTGATGGCGGTGATGAAAGGGTTTCAAAAAGCAGGGCTTTTTGTGTATCTCGGCAATCAGCTTTTAAAACGGACGCACACCTCCCGCAGTATGCTTTTGGTGTTGGTGTTTTTGCCGTTTGTGTGCAGTATGGTGATTACCAACGACGTGTCGCTGATTACCTTTGTGCCGTTTGGGTTTATTGTGCTCCGGTTGGCCAATCAGGAGCGGCTGTTGGTTCCCTTGGTGGTGCTGCAAACCGTTGCAGCCAATCTCGGCAGCATGCTTACCCCGATGGGCAATCCGCAAAACCTTTATTTGTATGCGCAGTCGGGTCTTGGGTTCGGCGCCTTTTGCGGGCTGATGCTTCCCTTTGTGGCGTTGTCCGGCGTTCTTTTGGCGTTCTTGGGCAGTGTGATGCGTTCGCAGCCCATTCATGAGGTGTCGGTCGAGGTGCGGCTCGGAAGGCCGCGGGATTTGCTGGCCTGTTCGTTTGGCTTTTTGCTCTGCCTGTTGGCGATTTTTGACGTGCTGCCTCCGCTGGCGGTCGCAGCAGTTTTGGCGGTGTTTTTGTTGGTGGCGGCGCGCAGTATTTTGCGGGACATCGACTATGCGCTCCTTTTGACCTTTGCCGCGTTTTTTGTGTTCATCGGCAACATCGGGAATGTGCCGGAATTTCAGCAGTTTCTTGCTTCGGCGCTGACCGGGCGTGTTGCGCTTGTAGCCGTGCTGGCAAGCCAGGTCATCAGCAACGTCCCCGCAGCACTGCTGCTTTCGGGCTTTACCGAGGAATGGAACGCGCTGATTATCGGCTGCAATTTGGGCGGATTGGGCACGCTGATCGCTTCGATGGCGAGCTTGATTTCCTATAAAATGGTGGCGCGCGAATATCCTGACCGGTGCCGGCGCTACTTTGGATGGTTTACCCTTTGCAATGTGGTGCTTTTGGTGATGTTGTATCTTTTGAGCTTGCTTTTGGGGTGATGTTCTGCGGGCAAAAAGAAGAAGCCGTTTGGCGTTTTTGTTAAATTACAGAAAATGAAGAAATTGCGGCAAATATTTGAATGAAAATCGAAAAGAACTCTTGCACAACGAAGATTCGTCGGGTATAATATCCATATTGTTGTTAGGATATGAGACCATAAAACAGAAAAGAAAGAGGGGTATTATGGAACATCCAAAACGAAATTCATTTACCGGTTCGATTGGGTTTGTCCTGGCGGCGGCCGGCAGTGCGGTCGGACTGGGAAACATCTGGCGCTTCCCGTATTTGGCGGCGAAAGATGGCGGCGGTTTGTTTTTGGTGATGTATATTTTGCTGGCGCTGACGTTCGGCTTTACGTTGCTGATAACGGAAGTGGCCATCGGACGCAAAACCAAACAGAGCCCGCTGACCGCATACGATAAAATCAAAAAAGGCTGGAAACCGCTGGGCGTCATTGCCTGCATCGTGCCGATCATCATCATGCCGTATTACTGTGTCATCGGCGGATGGGTCGTCAAATATTTTCTGGTATTTTTGACCGGCGAAGGCGTACAGGCGGCAGAGGACGGTTATTTTACCGGCTATATCACCAGCACCTGGGAGCCGATTGTGCTGTTGATCGTCTTCTTGGGGATCACGGCATTTGTGGTCTTCAAGGGTGTGGACAAGGGCATCGAATCGACCTCCCGCATCATCATGCCGCTGCTGTTGCTGTTGATCTTGGGCATTTCGATTTTTTCGCTCACGCTCAAGAACACCGACGCCCAAGGGGTTACCCGTACCGGTCTGGACGGGCTGAAGATTTATCTGATCCCGAATTTGGAAGGACTGACGGCGAAGGGCTTCTTCACCGTGCTGATGGACGCCATGGGACAGCTGTTTTACAGCTTGAGCGTGGCGATGGGGATTATGATCGCTTACGGTTCCTACGTAAAGGATGACGCAAACCTCGCGAAATCCATCAACCAGATCGAAATCTTTGATACCGTGGTGGCATTTTTGGCTGGGGTCATGATTATTCCGGCGGTGTACACCTTTATGGGAACGGATGGTCTTCAGGCATCGGGGCCGAGCTTGATGTTTGTGTCACTGCCGAAGGTTTTTGCGGCGATGGGTCCGGTCGGCAATCTGATTGGATGCCTGTTCTTCGCCATGGTGCTGTTTGCAGCCATGACAAGTTCGGTTTCCATCATGGAAGCGATTGTGGCAAGCTTTATGGACCAGTTCCACATGTCCCGTGTCAAGGCTGCGGCGATCGAAACGGTGATCGCCTTGATCGGCGGTTTGATCGTTTGCTTCGGCTATAACATCTGGTACTTTGACCTCACTCTGCCGAATGGCACGGTTGGTCAGATTCTGGATGTGATGGACTATATCAGCAACAATGCACTGATGCCCGTCGTGGCGATTGGTACCTGTATTCTCATCGGCTGGATTGTCAAGCCGAAATTCATCATCGATGAAGTGCAGAAAAACGGAGAAAAATTTGGCCGCCGCGGACTGTATGTCATTTTGGTTCGCTTTATCGTGCCGATTCTGCTGTTTGTCTTGCTGCTCAAATCGTTTGGCATTGTAACCTTTATTTAATGCTTTCGGTATTTCGCCAGAACCTGAGGGAGTTGTCCTGTGGTTCTGGCGAAAAATTTTTTATACCGTGAATGGATTTCTTTGTTTCAATCGTATTGTAGGTGAAGTCGGGAACGACAAAAAAGAAATGGAGGAATTCTTTATGAAAAAATGGTGGATTGGTATTTTAACAGCAGCGATGGTCTTGTCGGTGGGCGCAACGAGCGTGTTTGCGGATGCATCGGTCAAGGGTCAAAACTTTGTGGACGACAACGGCGACGGCGTATGCGACAACTACGGCACCGGAAACGGCGGCAATGGGAATGGCCAAAACGGCCAGAACTATGTGGACGCTGACGGCGACGGCGTATGCGACAACTACGGCACCGGAAACGGCGGCAATGGCAATGGTGGAAACGGCCAGAATTACGTGGACGCTGACGGGGTATGCGACAACTACGGCACCGGAAACGGCGGCAACGGGAATGGCCAAAATGGCCAGAACTATGTGGACGCCGACGGCGACGGGGTATGCGACAACTATGCCAACCGTCCGCAGGACGGAACGGGAAGAAAACACGGTGGCTGCAAAGGACGCGGCTGCTGATTGACGGAGTGAAATCATGCGAAGCGAGCAGGAAGTGAACCGGGCCATCGAACGGTATGCCGATACCGTTCGCCGGCTTTGTGTGGTACATCTGAAAAATGAAGCGGATGCGGAAGATATCTTTCAAAACGTGTTTTTGAAATATGCGCTCAGCACGGGCGATTTTGAGAGCGAGGAGCACGAGCGGGCGTGGATGATCCGTGTGACCATCAACGCCTGTAAGGATTTGCTGAAAAGTTTCTTCCGAAGCCGGACCGTCTCCATCGACGAAGTGGTGGAGCAGGCGGCGGATCTGCACCAGGAGCACCGGGAGGTGCTCGAGGCGGTTCTTTCTCTGCCTGAAAAATATCGCGACGTCGTCTACCTGCATTACTACGAAGGCTATACGGCGCCCGAGATTGGAAACATTTTGCAGAAGAAACCTAACACGATTTACACCCTTTTGACCCGATCAAAAGCATTGCTTCGCCAAAAGCTGGGAGGTGAGGAAGATGAATGGTAAGCTGTACGAGGCGTTTGACAACATCCGCGCGGACGAAGAACTCAAACAAAAGACCCGCGCTTATTTGGCGCAAAAAACCAACGGCTATGCGCAAAAGCGCAAGACAGCCCGTGTGTGGCGTTTGGCCGTGGCGGCGGCCTGCTGTTTGATGCTTTGCTTGGGCGTCCATTCTCTTTACTTCACTCCCACGGTGGAAATCAGCATCGATATCAACCCATCGATTGAACTGGGCATCAACCGCTTTGACCGGGTGATTTCGGTGGAAGGCTATAACGACGACGGCAAGGAACTTGCCGAGTCGCTGGATCTGACCTTCCTGCGCTCCGCCGAAGCGGTGGACTGCCTCTTGGAGAGCGATACCATCGCCACGCTGCTGGCAGAGGATGCAGTGCTTTCCGTAGCGGTCGTCGGTTCGGACGATGCGCAGTGCGACCGCGTGTTGTCCGAGGTGCAGGCGTGCACCGCCGAGGAACCGAACGCACATTGCTACAAGGCGAATGCCGAAGAGGTGGAACATGCGCACGATGTTGGGCTTTCTTTCGGAAAATACCAGGCCTATCTCGAAGCGGCGGCACTCGATCCGTCGATTACCCCCGAAGAAATCGCTCAGATGACCATGCGCGAAATCCGCGATCTCATTGCGTCCCTTTCGGGTGAGATGGCGGACGACGAAGGGGCCAATGCCTCCGGCTCGGGCAGCGGTTATGGCGCTGGAAATGGTGCAGACTGTGAGAATGATTCCGATCATGGCGCCGGTTCCGGCAACGGTTCAGGTTCCGGCAACGGCTCCGGCTCCGGTGATGCCTCGGGCTCCGGAAACGGCTCCGGCACTGGCGCTGGTTCGGGTACCGGCTCGCAAGGCGCCGGACACCACGGGGAAGGAAAACAGTACGGGTCGAAACACTCCTAAAGGACGCGGTTTTTCGCAAAGCCGCCCGATTTGGCATCGGATTGCGTTGATTTTGTGACCATTTGCGCCGGAGTTTCATACACTGGAACGAAGACCAAACATTTCGTTTGTCCAGGAGGTAAGAAACATGGCTGTCTTTTATAACCAGGCGCAGTTGTCCTATCAGAACAACGTGGTCAACTCCAATACGGTCAGCGCGGAATTGGTGGAGGTATTGTCCCTTTCCAAAACGCCGGTCGTGCCGACCTATCAGATCGGCGATTCGGTGACCTATGTGCTCACGCTGGTGAACAGCGGAACGGTTCCGTATACGGGGCTGACGGTGACCGATAATCTCGGTTCCTATGTGGTGGGGAATACTACGGCCACGCCGCTGACCTATCAGGTCGGATCGATCCGGTATTACGTCAACGGCGTGCTGCAGGATGCGCCGACGGTGACGTCCACCGCACCACTGGTGGTATCGGGCATCTATGTGCCCGCCAACGGCAACAGCACCCTGATTTATCAAACCACCGTCAACGCCTATGCGCCGCCCGCCAGCAACGGAACGGTGACCAATCGGGCGACGGTGTCGGGACCGGGACTCACCAATGCACAGTCGGCGCTTGCGACGATTTCGACGGCTCAAACGCCGCTTTTGTCCATCTGCAAATCGGTCAGCCCCGAAACCGTTTCGGAAAACGGGCAGATCACCTACACCTTCCTCATTGAAAATACCGGAAATACCGAAGCATCGGGCGATGTGGTCATGACCGATACCTTTGACCCGATCCTGCAAAATCTGTCGGTGACCTATAACGGGCAGCCGTGGACGGCAAACACCAACTATACCTACAACACCCAGACCGGGGCGTTTGCCACCCTTGCCGGACAGATCACGGTACCGGCGGCAACAGCGACGCAGGACCCGGCAACCGGACTGTGGTCCATTACGCCCGGCACCAGCACCCTGCGGGTGACCGGAACGGTATCGTAAAGAAAAAACAGAGCGGATCGGGAATTTCCCGATCCGCTCTGTTTTTGTTAGAGCAGCGGAAGCCACACAGCGGCGGCCAGGATGGCTAAATGTACCGGATAACTCAGATAGAAAAACCATTTCATCGGACGGCCCTGCTTGCCGTTGTAACACCACACCGCGCCAGCGGCCAGCAAGACCAGCATAAACGGCGGCTGCATCAGCGGGAGATATTCCACCAGTCCCCATAACAAAAGCAAAAGCGCCTGCGTTTTGCGCTCCTGAGCGGCGAATAAGAGAAGGATCAATAAAACACCCATGAAGCCGTAGTCGATATCCCATAAGCCCAGTCCCAAAGCCACGAGCGCCAATCCGCACACCGTGGCGCGCACGGCGTAGTCCTTGAAGGGTTTGGTGCGCGCATCCTCCCATACACCGCACAAAAGACAGCCGAGCGCTAAGGTGACCAGCACGTTCCAGTGCCGAAACACCGTCAGGATGCCGGTGTACTGCCATTCATTGGCGTACAATGCGGCGGTAAAGGGCAGCTGAGAGAGCGCGGCACAGCCCAAAAGCCGCAGAAAATAGCGCGTGCGGTTATGGGTATAGCGCATGCCGTTGGCGAGCAAAAAGCAATAGATGGGGAAAGCGATTCGCCCGATGCCGCGCATCCAGAGATAAAGCGTCGTGGAGTGGGCAATCGGTCCCCACCCGCTGTTTTGCGCACAGACCGCCACATGATCGACGATCATGGTAATCAGTGCAATCCATTTGAGTGCCGAAGATGTCACCCGATCCCCTCCTTTTTTTCAGTATACCATACTGCGCGCGGAATGAACAGTCGAAATGCTTCATATGCTGTATCGGAGGTGATACGATGCGGGAGCGGGCAGCGATGTGGGGGTTTTCCATTCTGTTTGGCAGCGCGGTACTTGGGAGCATTCTGCTGGGCGGGATGGAACCCGGCACAAAGCCGGTCATGGCGTCGGGCGATACGGCGTCGCTTGCGGTATTGATGTATCATCAGGTCACCGGCGATCCCGCGCGGATCGGGGATTATGTCGTGACCGCCCAGCAGTTTTCGTCCGATTTGACGGCGCTGCTGCTGGCGGGGTATACGGCTGTTTCGGTGGATGACGTGCTCGCCTTTGCCGAAGGGGAGGGGGATTTGCCGCCCAAGCCGGTGCTCATCACCTTTGACGACGGGTATGAAACCTTTATCGCCGAGATTTACCCCATCCTCTGTGAGACGAAAACCCCCTGTGTGCTTTCGCTGGTGGGAAAATACACCGATTTTTATTCCTGTGCCGAGGATCAGTCCCTTTCCTATGCCTGCTTAAATTGGGACGAAGTGGAAGAGCTTGCCGCTTCGCCCTATGTGGAGATCGCCAATCATTCCTATGCGCTCCATCAAATGGCAGAGGGCGAGCGCCGCGGGGCGCTTCCGCTGGAAGGAGAGGCGGAGGACGAATACCGGGCGTTTTTGGCAAACGACCTCACCTCCTGCAATCGCTGCATTCAGGAGCGGACGGGCAAAGAGGTGCGGGTGTTTGCTTATCCCTATGGACTTTATACCGATGTCACTTGCGACGTTGTGGAAAATCTGGGCTTTTCGATGCTGTTGACCTGTGAGGAGCGCGTCAACACCCTGCACCGCGGGGAGGAACTAAAACCCTTGGGCCGATTCAACCGCAGCGGAAATCTTTCGACCGAAGAGGTTTTGCAAAAAATCGAGCCAGAAAAATAGATGCGCAACATGCAAAAAACCGGCAATTCCAATTTGGAATTGCCGGTTTTGATTTGGTGACCCGTACGGGAATCGAACCCATGATTTCGCCGTGAAAGGGCGACGTCTTAACCGCTTGACCAACGGGCCTCATTGACTGCGACTTCCGCATTATAGCACGGAAGGGTAGTCTATGTCAAGTGCCTTTTTGAAAAAAGAGAAAGACACAAACTTCTCATAGAAAAAGCACTTGCACTGCAAGTGCTTTTTGGTGACCCGTACGGGAATCGAACCCATGATTTCGCCGTGAAAGGGCGACGTCTTAACCGCTTGACCAACGGGCCATATGGTAGCGGCAGTCGGATTTGAACCAACGACACCGCGGGTATGAACCGCGTGCTCTAGCCAACTGAGCTATACCGCCATTTTTGTTCCTTTTTGCCGGAACGTTTGTTATTTTACCACACGAAAAGCACTTTGTCAACACTTTTTTCAAAAAAAATTATTTTTTTCAAAAAAGCGGATTTCCAACCGGAAATCCGCTTTTTGACTGCTTATTTGGATTGTTTTTCCGCCGCCGTGAGCCAGGCGTCTGCCAAATCCAGCGCTTGGTACAAGCCATCTTTATCGCTGGTTTTGATAATGCGTTCCAAAAGCGATTTGCTTTCGTCGGTATCGACCAGACGTACCGTGACGTTGGTAGCCAAGGTCATGTCTTCAAACGTTTTATTCTGGGTCACCTGCAGCATGGCGACATACGGATCGGAAATATAGCCGTAGTAAATCAAATCCCCGTTGCGCACGAGCGGACGGTTTTTATATTCAAAAAACGCGTGTTTCATCAAGAACCCTCCTTACTGTATGATGAGATATTTAAATTAAGTATAGCACGAATTGGGCGTGCTGTAAAGGAACGGGCTTTCATGTTTACAAAGAGTTTAGAAAACGCGTTTTTTCAAACGAATACAAATCCCTTCAAATGCTTCTTTTGGCGTACAGCAGAGCGTTTTTCCTTCCATGCGGCAGGGAATGTCCTGATCGGAGCAGACTTCTTCGACGGTGTAATCACCCGGAAGTTCGAGTGTGAGTTCCTGCGGCCAGGTTCCTTCAAAGGTATGAAGCACCACGAATCCTTCGGACCCATCGGGGGCGAAGCGCCCCAGTGCCTGCCATCCGGTCAGATGCCGCCAGCTGGGCTGCGGCGTGCCGTAGAAATAGGATTCGCCGTTTTTGATGACCGGTGCAATTTGGCGGTACATCGCGATGCAGTCGTCAATCACCTTCCACTGATCGGCGGTCAGTTCGGTGACGTCGCCGGAAAAGCACATGCGGCCGAGCATCGTTGCCGTGAGCGAGTAGGCGATGCGCTTGAGGCTGTCGGTTTTGCGGATGACGGCCCAGATTTGGCTCTGGCAGGGGAGGATGGTGCGGTGGAGTGCCGCCGCGATGACCGGGATTTCCGGTTCTTCGTGCGCGTCGGAGAAGGACGCCATGCTGCAAAGGGACATCATGAGCGGTTCGAGCTTGTGGCCGCCGGACGCGCAGTTTTCGAGCACCAGATCGGGCACTTCTTTGGTGGCTTTGCGGATGAACGCTTCCGACGCTTTCATGTTGCGGCGCAGCCCTTCACCCAGCGATTCGCATCCGTCGCAGCCCAGACCGATGGTGTCGTTGTAGTCCATTTTCATGTAGCCGAAGCCGTATGTTTGCAGGGTGCCGATGACCTTTTCCGTGAGTTCCGCTTCCACGGCGGGATTTGCCATGTCCCAGAAGCGGCGTCCGTCGGTTTGCAAAACAGTACCGTCGCGGTGCAGCAGCTTTTCGGGCTGATGGTAGGGGGTGGACGCTTCGCCGACGTTGTCGATTTCAAACCAGATCCCCGGACGCATGCCGTGATCGCGGATGAGTTTCGTGGTTTTTTCAAGCCCTTCCGGGAAGAGGGTAGCGGACGGCTGATAGTCGCCCATCGTTTTGTCCCACGAGACGCCGTCTTTCTTGTACCAGCCGGCATCGATCACAAAGTAGTCGATGGGGCGGTCTTTGATGGCGTCCACAATCCCGGCGATGTTTTCCGCCGACGGGCAGCCCCAGGTGGTGCAGTATTCGTTGAAGATGATGGGGAGGGTTTGTTCCGAGGCGGGTCCTGCGGTGAAATATTTCATGCCTGCGCGGGTCAGCCGCTGGGAGACGTGGTCGATGCCCGTACCTTTGCCGACGGTGAGGATGGCGTGCGGGGTTTCAAACCGTTCGCCCGGCTGGATGCGTTTCATCCAGTGGCCGAATTCCCGGTCGGCCAGCCCGCCGGAAAGTGCCAGTCCGTCGTCTTTGCGGTAGGCTTCGATCTGCCAGGAAGCGTTGTGGGCGATCTGCGCGCCCCAAACCACGCCGTTTTTGGTGTCTTCCACAAAGGCGCAGGGGAAGAATTTGCTCACCGGCATCGAGCCCACCTGCCCGAAGCGTTCGGCACGGATGGCGTGTCCCGACCACGACGGTTCGAGATCGAGCGCCTCCACCGGAATGGATTCGACCCGGCCTTCCGCGCTCCATACGCTGCGGATGCGGTGCAGGACGAGGGTGTTGGCGGCGTCGCCCGGCGTGAAGGGGGTAAGTCCCATCAGCGAAAAACTCGAAAGCAGTTCGAGTTCGGTGGCGTCCGCTCCGTCGTTTTGGTAGACGGTGAAGGTTTCGACGCTTTCCTCTTCGCCGTAGTGGCGCAGATGGTGTTCCACCGTGTTGCCGCGGTCATCGGAAAGGACGGTGACGATTTCCGTTTTGTTTTCAAGCGGCAGGATCTGCTGGCTTTGATACTGAAGCTTTCGGGTGGAAATGCTCTGGCGCATCGTATTGCCGCCCGAATAAGCGCCGGGGTAGGCGTCGCCCGCCAGTTTCAGCTGCACCAGGCTATCGACATTCTGCTTTTTTTCCGACCAGCCGACCGGTTCCATGCCGGCCGGGAGCAGCATCAGCCCGACATTTTGGGTGTTTTCGTCCAGCAGATAGGAGACGGTGAGATCATGAAAGGTTTTTGTTTGTAAGATTTGCATAAAAATCACCTGGTTTCTCTTTTGATGTCCTCATTATAGCACAAACAAAGGGCGGGGAAAAGATGATTTTTTCGCAAAAGCTTTTTTTGCAATTTGCCGTTTGATGTGATACAATGAAGCCTGAATGGATCGAGAGAAAGGACGCGATACAATGAAAGAGACCATTCTTCGTTTGCGGGATGCCATGTCCCGTGCAGGCGTTTTTGCCTATCTGGTGCCGACGGCGGATTTCCACGGGTCGGAATACGTCGGCAGTTATTTTAAAGGACGCACCTATCTGTCCGGCTTTACCGGTTCGGCGGGCACGCTGTTGGTGACCCCGGAATTTGCCGGACTTTGGACGGACGGCCGTTATTTTATTCAGGCGGAAAAACAGTTGAAAGACAGCGGGATCACCCTTTGCAAGATGGGCGAACCGGGTGTTCCCACGATTTTGGAATATTTGAAACAACATGCCGCACCCGGCGCCGTGCTGGGCTTTGATGCGCGCTGTGTGAGCGCTGCGGAATACGACGCCTACCGTGCCTGCATGGAGGGTGCGGGCGGCAGCGTTTGCGGTACGCTCGATCTGGTGGACGAAGTGTGGGACAACCGTCCGGCGCTTTCGGCAGAACCGGTATGGGAACTGCCGGTGACCTATGCGGGCAAAACCCGTGCGCAGAAACTTTTGGATCTGCGGGATGCGTTGGCGCAAAAGAAAGCGGACTGGCATCTTTTGACGGTGCTCGACGACATTGCGTGGCTTTTGAATCTGCGCGGCAACGATGTGGCGTGCTCACCCGTCTTTTTGTCCTATCTGGCGTGCTCGGCATCGGAAGTGCTTTTGTTCGTGAAAGCTTCCATTTTGAGCGGCGAACTCGTCAAGGCTTTGGAAGCGGACGGGGTATCGATTCGTCCGTATGAGGAATTTTACGCGTTCGTTTCCTCTTTGGAGGGACATCGCGTGCTGTTCAACCGCCAAAAGGTGAATGCCGCGGTGCTCGAAGCACTGCCGGATTCCGCTGTTTTGGTGGAAGGGGAAAACCCGACGGAATGGGCAAAATCCGTCAAAAACGAAACCGAACAGCAGATGATGATCGAGGCGCACCGCCGCGACGGGGCAGCGCTCACCAAATGGATTTATTGGCTCAAACAGGCGGTGAAAACCGAGCCGCTCACGGAAATTTCCGCCGCCGAACGGCTCGAAACCTTCCGCGAAGCACAGCCCGATTATCAGGGACCAAGCTTTGCGCCGATTTTGTCCTATGCCGAACACGGCGCGATTGTCCACTATTCGGCAACGCCCGAAACGAACGCCGATCTCGCACCCCACGGCTTTTTGCTGGCGGATACCGGCGGACATTATTTGCAGGGCACCACGGACGTCACCCGCACCATCGCGCTGGGTGCGCTGACCGAGGAAGAAAAGCATTTTTACACGGCGGTGCTCCGCGGGCATCTGAATTTGGGCGCGGCGCAGTTTCGCTATGGCTGCACGGGGCTTAGCCTCGATATTCTCGCGCGTCAGCCGCTGTGGGAAGCGGGACTCGATTACAACCACGGCACCGGTCACGGCGTGGGGTATCTCTTAAACGTGCACGAAGGGCCAAACGCCTTCCGCTGGCGGGTATCTCCCGGACGGCGGGAAGATACCGTGTTCGAAGACGGGATGATTACCTCCAACGAACCGGGCTTTTATCTCGAAGGGAAATTTGGCATCCGCATCGAAAACCTCGTGCTGTGCAAGGAATCGCTCGTCAACGAATACGGGAAATTCATGCACTTTGTGCCGCTGACCCTCTGCCCGTACGAACGGGAAGCGATTTTGCCGGAGGAACTGAGCGACCGCGAATGCGCCCTGCTCGACGCGTATCATCAAACCGTTTACGACACCCTTTCGCCCATGATGAATGACGAGGAACGCGCCTGGCTCTTTGCGGTGACCCGTCCCATCCGCGAAAAATAAGCATTTTTCCCAAAGAAGCGCCCGCCGGGCGCTTCTTTTTTGCGACGGCGCAGACTTGTCAAACGGGTGGCTTTTCGATACAATAAGAGAGAATTGATGAAGTGAGGAACTGCTATGGTATTATCCGTTTCGAATATGACAAAAAGCTTTGCCGATCGTGTGATTTTAAAGGACGTCAATCTCACGATTGAGGAGCATGACCGCATCGGGCTGATTGGCGCGAACGGCGCGGGCAAAACGACGCTTTTAAACATCATCGCGGAGCATGCCGAATACGACAGCGGCGAGGTGGCGGTGGATACCCGCACCTCGATCGGTTATCTGCACCAAAACACCGGCTTAAACCGCCAAAGTGCGATCTATGAAGAGATGCTCTCGGTCTTTTCCGAGCTCAAGGCGATCGAGGAGCATATGCGCTCGATGGAGCGGCGCATGGCGATTTTGGATCATGATTCGCAGGAATACCGGGTACTGTCGGAGGATTATGCCCGCAGTCAGGCATTTTTTGAAGCCCGCGAGGGTTATCAGATCGACGTGAAGATCAAGACGGTGCTCACCGGCATGGGCTTTTCCGATAAGGCGTATTCTACCCCGATTTTCACTCTGTCCGGCGGTGAAAAGACCCGTCTCGCGCTGGCAAAACTCCTGCTCGAAGAGCCGTCTTTGCTGATTTTGGACGAACCGACGAACCATCTGGATTTTCGCACCCTGTCCTGGCTGGAAGATTACTTGCAGGGATACAAGGGTTCGCTTTTGGTGGTGTCCCACGACCGTTATTTTCTCGACCGGATGGTGACCAAAATCTGGGAAGTGTCCCATCAAAAGGTGTACACCTACAAAGGCAACTACACCAAATACAAACAGCTCAAAGCGGAACGCATCGCCCGGGAACTCAAGGAATACGAACAGCAGCAGAATAAGCTCGCCTCGATGCAGGAATACGTCGACCGCAATCTGGTGCGCGCCTCCACCTCCAACAGTGCGAAAAGCCGCATTCACCAGATGGAGCATATGGAACGGCTCGAAAAACCGCAGCTGTACGACAAGACGCCGAATTTCCGGTTTACCTATACCCGCGAACCGGTGAAGGACGTGCTTTTGGGCGAAGAGATCACCCTGCGGGTGGGGGATGCCGATCATCCCAAGCAGCTGCTGCCCACCTTTGATTTCAACATCCGCCGCGGCGAACGCATTGCGCTGATTGGACCCAACGGCATCGGCAAATCCACCCTCTTAAAGACACTTTTGGGGCAAAACCAGTTGTCGAGCGGGGAGATCCACTGGGGGCGGAATGTACAGATCGCCTATTACGAACAGGAAAACTTGAACCTGAATTTTGACAATACCGTGCTGGAAGAACTCTGGAGCCGCTGGCCGAATTTGATGGAAAGCCAGGTGCGCGGCATTTTGGGACAGATGCTCATTTCGGACGACAACGTCTACAAACCGATCCGCGTCATTTCGGGCGGGGAGCGGGCGCGGCTCGGCTTTGCGGTCATGGTGACCGAACACGCCAACACCTTGTTGTTTGACGAACCGACCAACCATTTGGATCTGGCGAGCAAGGAAGCGCTGGAAAAAGCGCTCTCGGAATTTACCGGAACGCTGCTTTTTGTTTCTCACGACCGCTACTTTTTAAACAGCATTCCCACCAAAATTGTGGAAATGACGCCCGAAGGGCTTCAGATTTACGAGGGCAATTACGATGACTATCTCGAACAGTCCAAAGCGCGCGCGATGCAGGCGCAAAAACCGCAGGCACAGGAGAAAAAGCCGTCGGCGGGCGCCCAGAGCTACCACCGTTCCAAACAGCAGCGCGCTGAGGATGCCAAACGCCGCAACCGCATCTCTGCGCTGGAAAAACAGATGGAAGCGCTCGACGCCGAAATCGAACGCCTGCAGGAAGAGATGGCCGATCCCGAAGTGGCGGCGCAGTATGAGCGCTTGCAGGAAATCTGCGCCCGCCTGGACGAAGCCAAGCAGGAAAACGAGGACGCCATGACCGAATGGATGATGCTCCAAGAGGAACAGGAGGGACGCGCGTGATCGAACGGCTGACCGAGCAAACCTCCCTTTGGACCTACTTGCAGCAAACGAAAAAGCCCATCTACCTCTACGGCATGGGGGACGGCGCGGATAAAATCCTGCGGGTGCTGGAACGCTTCGGCGTGTCCATTTCGGGGGTGTTTGCGAGCGATGAATTTGTGCGCGGACATTCGTTTCACGGGTTTGTGGTCGAAAAACTCTCCGCTGTGCGCGCCCGCCACGGAAAGGAGTTCATCACCCTTTTGGCGTTCGGCACCTTTCGGGAACCGCTCTTGTCCGATTTGTATGGGTTGAGCGAGGAGCTGGAACTCTACGCCCCCGATGTGCCGGTATGCGCCGACGACGACACACTCTTTACGCCGGATTATGTCCGCGCGCACGAAGCCGCGTTTGACCGGGCGTTTTCGCTCTTATCGGACGACTGGTCGCGGAAAGTGTTTCTCGACACCTTAAATTATAAAATCAGCGGAAAACCCCACTATCTCAAAGGATGCACCACACCGGTGGAAGAGGGCTTTTCCCTGCTTTCGCTGGGAGAAGCGGAGCATTACGTCGATTTGGGCGCTTACAACGGCGACACCGTCGCCTCCTTCCTCGCGCACACCGGCGGGCGGTATGCGTCCATTTTGGCGATGGAACCGGACGCTAAAAACCATCGGAAACTCTGCAAGCGGTTGGAAGCGCTGGGAATCCCGACCCAGTGTGCGGTGCATGCGGGTGCGTGGAGCAAAAATGAAACCAAGCTCTTTTCCGCCCGTGCGGGGAGACAATCCTCCCTTTCTTTTTCGGACGGCATCGAAACGCCGATGGCGGCACTCGATCAGGTGCTGGGCGGACGGCCGCTCACCTATTTGAAACTCGATGTCGAAGGCGCGGAAGAACAAGCCATTTTGGGCGCAAAGGAAACGATCGCGGCGTACCGCCCGAAGATGCTTTTGTCCGTCTATCATCGAAACAGCGATTTGTGGCTGCTGCCCGGGCTGGTGGACGATCTGGTTCCGGGCGGTTACCGGTATTGTCTGCGGCATCATCCCTACCTGCCGGCATGGGACAACAATCTTTATCTGCTGCCGCGCGGATAGGTTTCACAAACGAAAAAATCCCGTCCTTTCGGACGGGATTTTTCAGTTGAGGCGGGCAATCATAAAATTCAGATAACCGGCAAACCCCACCCAAAAGAGGTAAGGCACCTGCAGCAGTGCGGCAAGCATGGAATAGCGCCCGAACTCGACGATGAGGACGACGATCAGCACAAAGAGCAGCACCAGCCACATGAACGCCAGCAGATAGTTTTGCAGTAGGAAAAACAACAGAGGCCACACAAAATTGACGGCAAGCTGCACACCGTAAAGGACGAGCACCCGTCCCATCTGTACCGGCTTTTGGCGAAGCACCAGCGCAAGCCCGATCCCCATCAGCACATAAAGGATGCTCCAGACGATGGGAAAGGCAATCGGCGGGGGCATGAGTTTCGGCTGATTGAGGGTATCAAAACCCTCCTGTTGGTTGCGGGTCAAAAACGCCGACAGTCCGCCCACCAAGAGAGTAAGGACAACCGGCCACACAAAGGGTTTGAGTTTCTTCCACATCTTCATTCCTCCTGAGGTTAGCGTATGTAAAAGAAACGAAACT
>CALXIC010000178.1 GCA_944388265.1 uncultured Clostridia bacterium
AGCAGTCCTTGAATCTGCGCAGCCAGTGTCAGAGAAGATCCTTGCGGCCGAAGAATCAAAAGAGCGGGGGTTTTGGTTTCTACTGCCACCTGCCAAGCCGATGCGTCAGAGGTTTTGCCGGCAATACCGTCATAATATCCCATCGCACCTTCCAATACCGCAATATTAGCATTCGAACAGCCCTTCACCAATAAAGAGCGAACCTCTTTTGGGGTACTGAAAAAGAGATCCAGATTGTACCCTTTGATTCCTAAAACCGTTTCGTGAAACATCGGATCGATCTAATCCGGGCCGGTTTTAAAAGCCGCGGGTGTAAAACCGCGCAGCTGTAACGCCCGCAGCAAGGCACAGCAAAAGGTCGTTTTCCCGCTTCCGCTGGAGGACGCTGCCAAAAGCAAACGGGGGATCAGGGGCATGCTTCGCGCCCCCTTCCGGAAATCAGGTAGATGGGGTTTTGTGCGAGCATCAGATCTCCTCGGCTGGTGAAGCGGCTGCGGGAAATCTGCACCTGTGTCATTTGAACCGAATCCAAGGAGGCGTCACGAAATACTTTGGCGGCTTCTACCGCAGTTTGCGGCAAAATCGCAGAGGCTACAAACCGAGCCGACGGGTTCTTTTGCAAAACAGCGGATACAATGGCACTTAAGTCTCCATCGGTACCCCCTAAAAATACCGCATCCGGAGCCGGAAGCGCGCTTAATGCTTCAGGAGCATGACCATAGATTACCCGTACGGATCGGGCCCCCAAATGTTCTTGGTTTTGACGAATCAAATCACAGGCATTTGAATGATGTTCCACTGCATAAACCAATTTGCCGGTGAGTAAGGACAGTTCGGCAGAAACAGAACCCGTTCCCGCACCGATATCATAGTAACAAGTATCCGACTCTTTCGGTTCCAACAGAGACATCGCCATACTGCGCACTTCTCGTTTGGTCATAGGGATTTCTGTGCGAAGAAAAGATTCATCCGGCAAACCGCCGGTCAAAAGTTTTTTTGGAGTGTAACAAAGATTTTCCACCCAAAGGACCGCCAACGGATCCGTATCGGTGGTGAAAAAATCCGAAGCTTTTCCTTGTAAGATGCGTTCATCCGGATACGAGAGTCGCTCGCCAATCCATACCGGAAAATCGCCGCAATCAAAGCGCACGAGTTCCTGACAGATTTTTCGGGGTGTCCAATGCCCGCCCGTTAGAAAACAGGTCTCCGGATGGCTTAAAATTTCTGATAAAACGGGCAAATCTCTCCCGTGAACGCTGGCAAGGTGTACGCCTTGCCAATTCCTTCGAATCCGAGAAGCAAGCATTTGAACACAGGATATACCGCAAAGCGATTTTACTTTACAGTTTTCGACATCGTTTAGTGCTTCTATTAGCGCAGTACTTCCACTATAAAAACCCAAATCCCCACTAAAAAGAACCACCGCTTGCTTCGTGGGGTGTTTTTTTAAGTAAGAAACAATCTGCGAGGCACGATATTCATCCATCAGTTTTGCATCGGTGTGTTCGGATACGATGTCTAGCAGACGTTTTGCACCGAAAATCATCGTTGCTGCTTGTACTGCTTTTTGTGCTTCGTTTGTCATGCCCTGCCAAGATCCCATACCGGCGCCGACTAGCATAACCGTCATGCTTTTGCCTCCATTTTTAGCTGTGCAATCAAATCCTGTAATGATATTCCTTCTTCTTCCAAAGGTCTGGACAGCACCCAAACCTCTGCACCAGCAAGAAGTGCCGCTTCCTTTTTTTCTGCAAAAGAAGCGGGTGCGCCTCCGTCTTTTGTCACCACAATGCGAATATCATATTGTTCACAAAGAGCGCGGTTTAGACTCATGGAAAATGGCCCCTGCATTGCAATCAGATGACTTGCAGCAAATCCAAGATTTAATGCATCTCGAATAGTATCCGGATCCGGAAGAATGCGAAGATAGCATCGATTCGAAAAATCCGGAAGTTTGGTAAATACCTGCATTTCCTTGCTGCCGGTTGTCAGCAATACAGCACCCTTTGTTTTTTGCAGTTCCTGACAAAGCGACGGTAAATCATAAAAGACGCGGCAATTTGATAGATCGCTCGATGCTCGTTTGCACCGAAGATAACGAACGTTCGTGCGCGAACATGCCGCGCGAATGGTTTTGCTTGCCATTTCGGCATAGGGGTGTGTTGCGTCGATGACAGCATTATAATTTTTCTCTCCCAGCAGCGAAACCATTGCTTCTTCATCCAGCCGTCCGCAAAGAATCTGAACCGGTTCGTTTTCAATCAGTTTCGCCCCATAAGGGGTGGCCACGGACACCGTAAGCTCATAATCTTTCGAAAGCGCATGAATGAGCGCAGTTCCTTCGGTGGTTCCTGAAAACAGCAATAGCTTTTTCATCGTTTATTCTGATAGCCGCGCGGTGTGACCATGCGGTTTTGAATCTTCTTTGTTGTGCTGTTTCCAATAAAGACGGTGGTAAACATATCGACCGCAGTGTCCGCCAATTCTTCCAATGTACAGATGGTGGTCTGTTCGCCTTCCCGCCCGATATTTCGAACGTATCCGCAAACGGTGTTTGGAGACAGTTGTTCCTCCATTAAAATGCTGCAAGCTCGTTTCAAATACCCTGCGCGTTTTTTACTGCTTGGATTATATAAAACAATGCAGTAATCCCCCATGGCAGCAGCTTGGAGCCGCCGTTCGATTAATTCCCATGGCGTTAATAAATCAGAAAGAGATAAAACGACAAAATCATGGGAAAGCGGGGCACCCAATAAAGCGGCACCGGACAATGCCGCCGTAATTCCGGGCACAATTTCTACCGAAACATCATCGGTTTCGCCTAACAGTTCCAAAATCAAGCTGGCCATTCCGTAAACACCGGCATCTCCACTGCAAAGGACCGCGGTGGTTTTTCCGGCGCGTGCGGCTTCGATCGCCATCAAACAGCGTTCGGTTTCATGCATCATCCCCGATGACAAAAATTCCTTTTGAGGATATTGCGAACGAACCAAATCCAGATAAACGGTATATCCGCACAGCACCTCGGATGTTTCCAATGCATGGCATGCTTGCGGAGTCATTTGCATCTGATCTCCGGGTCCAATCCCGACAATCCATAATTTTTTCATTTATGATTCCTCTTTTTCCCAACGAATACGAACCGGTTGTTTGGCAACTGCGATGGTGACTCCTTTTTTCGCCACTTTCGACAGCAGCAGTTCCCCACCCTTGGATGCGCACACCGCACTTCGCTCACACACATTATCACAGCCAACGGTTTGCTTAACAAAGGCAGAAGATTTAAAATCTCCGTGCTGGGCTTGCAGTTCTTCTGCGGAAAATGTACGAAGCGGAAGACGATGCCGTTCGATGAAATCCAAAATGGCCGGTTCTTTCGCTTTTCGATCAATCGTTGCTACTATAGCGATCGCTTCTAATGGGAGCGTTTGTTGTTTTAGTGTTTCATGAATGACTGTTTCCAAGTGAGTACTTGAAATATTTTTTTTACAGCCGATGCCTAAAACAAGATTTTTGGGCATACACCAAAGGGTTTTGCTATCCATCGGTTTTTGATAAGAAATAGAGACATCGGCGCCGTTCATAGAAGAAACAACATGAACCAACGTCGGCGCAGTTCCCTCGATCGGCCAATCGCTATAAAGGTCAATGGATGTTCCCTTTAATATTTTTGCAGACACCCGGCGAATTTGGTCTGGATTTTGTATCAGTAATCCCTGACTTTTCGCCCAGGTGTCAACAGCAAAAGCGTTTTGCAAGTCGGTGGCCGTGGTGATGACCGCGACTGCACCAAGCTGCTTGGCTAGTTTTTTGGCGTATTCATTAGCACCGCCCAAGTGACCGGAAAGCAGCGGAATGACAAACGCCGCCGTTTCATCCACACAGAGTACCGCAGGATCGGTGGTTTTATGGCGGATTAATCTTCCAATGCCGCGCACTGCAATGCCGCAGGCGCCAACATACACCAAAAGTTCTGCTGAATCAAAGGCTTCTTTGGACCAGTCCTCCAGCCCATGACGAACGCACCGCGAAGAAAACACAGTAAAACCACATACAGATAATACAGAAGCAATCCGCGCAGCAGTTTTTTCTCCAGTATCCGAAAAATACAAAATTTTCGCCGTCATTCTTTGCTTGCCTTCCGAAATTCGGTCGAAAAGGTGGGATCATATAATTTGGAACGTTCATATTGACTGTCCAGAAAATCCCCCACCAAAATCAACGCCGTTTTGGTAATGCGATGTTCTTGCAGAGTCTGCGCTAACGTTTCGATGGTACAACGAAAACATTGCTCATCCGGCCAAGTGGCTTTATAGACGATGGCAGCTGGTGTATTTGGTGAATATCCGCCCAGAATCAGTTCGTTTTGTACCTCTTTGGCAAGAGAAGCACTCAAAAATAGCGCCATCGAGGTTTGATGTTCCGCCAAACGGCGAAGCGATTCGCGCTCCGGTACAGGGGTTTTTCCTGCCATGCGGGTGATGATGAGCGTTTGGCTGACCTCAGGAAGGGTATATTCCGCGTGAAGTGCAGCTGCAGCGCCGCAAAAACTGGAAACACCGGGCACGACTTCATAAGGAATGGATCGTTTGTCCAGTTCATCCATCTGCTCGCGAATGGCACCATAAAGCGAAGGGTCTCCGGTGTGGAGACGAACGATGCATTCGTTTTGATTGCTGCCTTCTACGATGGATGCAATCACTTCTTCCAGCGTCATTTTTGCGCTGTTTTGAATGAGACAATGCGGTTTGGTATCTTCCAGCAAAGCCGGATTCACCAGACTTCCCGCATAAATGACTCGATCCGCCTGTTGCAGCAATTTTGCGCCCCTTACCGTGATCAAATCCGGTGCACCGCATCCGGCTCCCACAAAATAAACCATCAACGTTCCTCCCGAATGACAAAAGTGGTAAAATAGCCCGCTTCCGGCTGCGTATCTGGGGTTAAGGTTTCGTATACCGATTCATCGGAAAGTCCACAGTTTTGCACCATGGACGCTTGTTCCAGCAACCCTTCTTCCGTGAGCATCCGCAAGACACCGGACAATTCTTTTCTTGGTTTCATCAAAACTTTTGTACCTGGCAGATGAAGCGCTTCTTTGGATTTCAGATAACTAGACGGCAAAATATGAAGCGGCTGATTGCCGTCCACCAACGTTTGCCCAAGACGTGCCGCGACTGCACAAAAACTTGGAATTCCGGGAATCATCTCAACCGAATAGCCCCATTCTTCCAGCGGTTTTTTGACATAAGTAAAGGTGGAATAAATGGAAACATCCCCCAGATTCGGCAAAGCGACATTCAACCCCTGATCCAAATAAGTCCGGATCTTTTGCGCTTGCTCCAAATGAACCTCACGCAGCTGCGAAACATTGCGGTTCATGGGAAAAGAGAGCGGAAGTAAGATTTTTTCGTTCAAATCAACATGCGGACGAATGATGTCCAACGCCAATTCCCGTTCGCCGCCGCTTTGCGGAATTGCCAGTACCGGCGATTCCTGCAGGCACCGTACCGCGCGATAGGTTAAAAGCTCCGGATCGCCCGGTCCGACTCCGACGCCGGTGAAGATTCCTCGATTGATGGTTTGCTCCATTCGTTCCACAGCTTTCGTCCTTCCTCGGACTGTACCAACAGTCCGTCTGATAGATTCATCATACAAATACCAATTTGAACGCCGTCTCCGGCACGCCGATTTAAATATTGCTGGGCTTTTTTGGCGAGTGATTGCAAAACCGGCTCAGACAAGCCCACTTCTCTTAAAATTTGCAGTGATTCATCCGTCGTATTGCTTTGCATCAAACGCGCGATCGTACATGCATCCGCACCAGCCAAAGCCGCGTGGGCAGTAAAAAGTTCTGCACGGCAGTCCGCCTGTCTCGAATGCGTGTTCATGATGCCACCCGCAAGTTTTACCAATTTCCCAATGTGACCGACCAGCAAAATTTCTTCAAAGCCCATACGGACTGCTTGATCGATGCTCTCCCCGATAAAATTGGAACATTGTACCGGCTGATAATTTGCCAGTGCGGATTGTTCCAAGAAAGAACTGCCGTAATTTCCAGGTGTGAGGAGCAAACGCGTTTCCCCTTGCGCACGATGCGTGGATAAATCCAAAGAGATGGTTTCGAGTAATGCTTCGACGCTGAATGGTTCGACAATTCCGGTTGTGCCCAGAATTGAGATGCCGCCTACAATCCCAAGATACGGATTGTAGGTTTTTTTAGCAACACTTACGCCGTCTGGAACGGAAATAATGACTTGTAAATGAAGCGAATCTTCTCCCAATACTCGCTTAATTTCCGTTTCGATCATCATCCGCGGCAC
>CALXIC010000179.1 GCA_944388265.1 uncultured Clostridia bacterium
GTGTTGTGCGGATTGAGCGCACCGCCGAAATAGGAGGTTTCACACGACGAACCCATCGCGAATTCGTCCATGTTGGTTTTGCCCAGCAAAACCGCCTGCTGTTTTTTGAGCACGTCCCACACGAACGCGTCGTAAATCGGGGTATATCCCGTCAAAATCTTGGAGCAGCAGGTCGTTTCGATGCCGTCGGTGGAGATGTTGTCCTTCAACGTCATCGGAATGCCCGCCAGAAGGGAAAGTTCTTCCCCGGCCGCCAGCGCGTCGTCCACCGCTTTGGCGGTTTTTAATGCCTCGTCCGCCGTCACGCGGATGACGGCGTTTAACGCTTTGTTGTCCTGTTCGAGCGCGGCCAGATAGCGATTGGTGAGTTCGGTACAGGAAAATTCTTTGGCCTGCAGCTGATCATGCAGGGTACGAATGACACTTCTCATCTTCTGCCGCCTTTCACTTGACAATTTGTTTGACCGGGAAATATCCGTCTTCGCCGCCGTCCACATTCGCCAAAATGCGTTCCTGCGGGTAGGACGGCACCACCACATCTTCCCGGAATGCGTTTTTGAGGGTGCCCACGCTGTCGTAATCGCCCAGTTCATCCACCGCCGCATTGATGGTATCGGCAAACGCGATGATCTGCTGCATATCCTCTGTCAGCGCTTCCAGTTCCTCCTCCGAAACGGAAAGCTTGGAGAGCATCGCAATCTTTTGAATCTCTTCCTTGGTAACCAAGCCAATTCCTCCTAAAACACAACAAGATTGCCGGTGTTTCGGTTAAACTGGAAGCATCGGCAACCCCATCGTTGCATTGTTATCGAATTTTAATGTGCACTTCGCGCAGCTGCTGTTCGGTAACTTCGCTCGGTGCGTTCATCATCAGATCCTGCGCATTTGCGCTCATCGGGAAGACGATGACTTCACGGATGTTTTCTTCTCCGGTCAGAAGCATCAGCATGCGGTCAATCCCCGGCGCCATCCCGGCATGGGGCGGCGCACCGTACTGGAACGCATGATAGAGCGACTGGAATTTGGTCTGCAGGTCTTCTTCGGTGTATCCGGCAATGGAAAACGCCTTGATGAGCGTCTTGAGATCGTGGTTACGCACCGCACCCGACGAAAGTTCCACCCCGTTGCAGACGATGTCGTACTGATACGCCAGCACATCGAGCGGGGATTTGGTTTCGAGCGCCTCGAGTCCGCCCTGCGGCATCGAGAAGGGGTTGTGCGTAAAGATGATGTTGCCGGTTTCTTCGTCTTCTTCAAACATCGGGAAGTCCACGATGTAGCACAGACGGAACGCATCTTTTTCAATCAAGTCCAGACGTTTTGCCGCTTCGGTGCGGATCTGTCCGGCGAATTTCGGCGCGTCTTTCGCGTTGTCGGCGATGAAGTAGAGCAAATCGTTCGGTTCCAGTCCCGCGCGGCGGGTGAGTTCGGCGCGCTGTGCGTCGTCCAAAAACTTGTCGATCGGCCCCAAGAACTTCATTTCGTCGTTGACTTTAAAGTATCCCAAGCCCTTCATGCCGATGGACAGCGCATACGCTTCCATCTTTTCATAGAAGCCCTTGGACTGGTCGGCCTGACCTTTGACGTTGATGGCGCGCACCGTCTTGTTGCAAAACGGCTTAAAGGACGAGTTGACGAACAAATCGCTGATGTCGATGATTTCCAGCGGATTTCTCAAATCGGGCTTGTCGGTGCCGTATTTGAGCATCGCTTCCGCATAGGTGATGCGCGGGAACGGTGCGCTGGTCACCTTTTTATCGGAGAATTTGGCAAAAAGTTCGCCCAGCACCTCTTCGGCAACGGCAAACACTTCTTCCTGCGTTGCAAACGCCAGTTCAAAGTCGAGCTGATAGAATTCGCCCGGCGAACGGTCGGCACGGGCATCTTCGTCGCGGAAACAGGGCGCAATCTGGAAATAGCGGTCAAAGCCCGACACCATCAGCAGCGGTTTGAAAATCTGCGGAGCCTGCGGCAGCGCATAAAATTTTCCGTGATGTTTGCGGCTGGGGATCAGGTAGTCTCTCGCCCCTTCCGGCGACGAGGCCGTCAAAATCGGGGTCTGCATTTCCAAGAAGCCCATTTCGGTCATCTTGTCGCGCAGAAAACGGATCACTTCCGAGCGCAGCACCATGTTGCGGTGCACCTTCGGATTTCTCAAATCGAGGAAACGGTACGCCAAACGCAGATCCTCGCGGTTTTCTTTCGAGGTTACAATTTCAAACGGCAGATTATTTTTCGCCGTACCCAGCACCTTTAGTTCATCCACGACGACTTCGATGGTGCCGGTGGGGATTTTCGGGTTATAGGTTTCGGGATCGCGTTCCACGACTTTGCCGTGTGCGGTGATGGTGCATTCCTTATTGACGCCTTCAAGCATCGCTTCATCGTGCACCACAATCTGCACGATGCCGTACTGGTCGCGCAAATCCAAAAACAAGATGCCGCCGTGGTCGCGGATGTTTTCCACCCAGCCCGCCACGCGGACCTCTTTTCCCATATCGGAGGGTCTCAGTTCGCCGCAGGTATGCGTACGATAAATGCTGGATAATGTCATATCATTGCCCCTGTCCTTCTCATATTTCCTGCTTGGTCCCGTATCTTCCCGGCCGGGAGAATTTCGATTCCTTTCGAACAAGCAATACATTCTTATTTTAGTACAGCCACAGAAAATTGTCAACAATCACGCGTAAAATGGGCGATACTCCCCAAAGCGTTTCTGTGTGAACGCTTATTTTGGTTCATTTGCCTTTTGATTGCGGCGGTAATTGAGGTAGCTTTCCAAAATAATCGTTGCGGCAAGCTCGTCCACCACTTCTTTGCGGCGCTTGCCGCGGACGTTCATCTCGTTCAAATAGTTGTGGGCTTCCACCGTGGTGCGACGTTCGTCCCAGGTTTCCACCGGAATCGGAATGAGCGCGCGCAGCGCACGGGCAAATTTGTCGCACAGTTCGGCGCGCGGCCCCTTCGATCCGTCCATGTTGAGCGGCAGCCCGACGACCACCAGCCCTACCTGGAGTTCATGCGTCGCGGCATAGCCGACTTTTTTCACGCAGGTTTCAAAATCCTTTTCGTAAATGATCCCAACCGGGCTTGCCAGAAACTCGGTGCGGTCGCAGCAGGCAAGCCCGGTGCGGGCTTCGCCGAAATCAACAGCCAAAATCTTCATCGTGTTTTCTCCTCTTTTTGTCCCGCCCACAGGCTGGACACGCTGGTATGAATGGATGCATCGAGATGGGAGGTGTCGTTTTGCACCGTCACCGTGGGATGCATCGCTTCGTCATAACAAATCACATTGATGGCGGTGTTGTCGCAGATGATGGAATTGGACAGCTCCTCAAACGGATGCCCGAGCGCCCAGTTCATATAGCACCCGATGGCGCATCCGTGCGACACCACACACACCGTCTCGCCCGGATGGCGGCGCACAATTTCCTCCATCGTTGAGACCATCCGCTCCATCACATGGCGCATCGGTTCGCCGCCCGGCGCCTGAAAACGGCTGGGATGATGGTACCAGTTGTCGTTTTGTTCGGGATCGCTTTGCGGGAACGTGTCCCACGGTTTGCCTTCCCAGTCTCCGCCGGAAATCTCCAAAAGCCCGTCCAGCGTCACCACCGGCAGCCCCTGATGCTTCACTGCGGCTTTTGCCGTCTCCACCGCGCGGGACAGCGGGCTGGAATAGGCGGCGGAAAACGTAAAGTCTTCACAGCGCTTGGAAAGCGCCGAAAGCTGGCGGTATCCGAGTTCGGACACCTTGCCGTCATACCGTCCCTGAAAAATGCGGCGCACATTGCCGTCCGCCTGCGCATGGCGAATGAGTACAATCGTTGTTTTCATCGGCTCACCACGGCTGTACCGAGCCGGTCAGATCGGCGATACGCGCAACCCCGTGCGCGTCGCACCATTCGTTCATCCCGCGCACCACCTTGACCGGTGCGTACGGATCAGCAAAGATCGCAGCGCCCATCTGAATGGCGGAAGCGCCCGCCATCATCATTTCGATGGCGTCCTTCGCCGTCGCGATGCCGCCCATCCCGACAACCGGGATGTTCACCGCGTTGGCAACCTGCCACACCATCCGCACCGCAACCGGGAACACCGCCGGTCCCGACAGACCGCCGACGTTGTTTTTGAGGATCGGACGGCGGGTATTGATGTCGATGCGCATCCCCAAAAGAGTGTTGATGAGCGAAACAGCGTCCGCACCGGCCGCTTCCACCGCTTTGGCAATGTCGGTGATGCTCGTCACATTCGGAGAAAGCTTGACCATCAAAGGCTTGGTGGTCGCGCGGCGCACCGCGGCGGTGATTTCCTCCGCCGCCTGGCAGCTGGTGCCAAACGCAGCGCCCCCCTGCTTGACGTTCGGGCAGGAGATGTTGAGTTCAATCATATCGGTGGAGGTCGGTTCCAGACGGCGCGCAATTTCCACACAGTCTTCAATCGTATGTCCGGCAACGTTTGCGATCACCACCAGATCCTGTTTTTCCAGATAGGGCAGTTCCGCTTCGATGAAATGGTCGATGCCGGCGTTTTGCAGCCCCACCGAGTTGAGCATGCCGGCGGGCGTTTCCGCCACGCGGGGCGCGGGGTTGCCGTTTTGTCCGTTTAACGTGGTTCCCTTGCAGGAAATGCCGCCCAGTTCGGACAGCGGATAAAGGCATTCATATTCCCGACCGAAGCCGTACGCTCCCGATGCGGGGATGACCGGGTTTTTAAAGGTGACCCCGGCGACCTTGACCTGTAAATCAGCCATGACGATTCCTCCTTACAAAATCACGTCGTGCGCGTCAAAGACGGGACCGTCCTTGCAGACATGCGCCAGATATTCTTTGCCGTCTTTCACCGTGCGGCAGGCGCACACCAGACACGCCCCAACGCCGCAGCCCATGCGTTCTTCGAGCGACACTTCGCACGGCACGCCGTACTGATCCGCCAAAGCGATCACGCCTTTGAGCATCGGCGCAGGCCCGCAGGCACAAATGAGGTCGGGCTGTTCGCGTTCCAGTTCCTGTTTGAGCGCTTCGGTGACAAAGCCGTGCATCCCGGCAGAACCGTCGTCGGTGCAAAGGATACACGAGGTGCCCACGCGCTTGAAATCATCGGTCAAAATCACCGCCGCCGCATTGCGGAAGCCCACAATCGCCTTGGCGTTTTCGCCGTAATGGGACGCTACCCCCAGCATGGGCGGCACGCCGATGCCGCCGCCGACCATGATGGCTTTCTTCCCTTCGGGCAGCAGCGTAAAGCCTTTGCCCAGCGGACCCATCACGTCCACCAGTTCGCCCGGATTGATGCGGGAAAGGGCTTCGGTTCCTTCGCCGCGGATTTCAAAGACCAGCCGGATGGTGCCCGCTTCGCGGTCGATTTCACAGATGGAAATCGGACGGCGCAGGAAAAATCCGGGCACCCGCAGATGGACAAACTGTCCCGGCTCTGCCAGTGCCGCGAGATGATGGGCGCGGATGGTAAAATCATAGATATTTTTCGCCAGATTTTTTTTGGCGATCAACGGGTATTCTCCCTGAACATAACTCATGACTGCCCCTCTTTTCGATCAATTTATAATTAAACGTATTATACCAAAGATTTGGTTATTTTGCAATCAATCCGGCTTGGCAAACGCAAAAAAACAGCCTGCGGCAAAGCCGCAGGCTGCAAAAAAGATCTTATTTCAAATGGTCGAGCGCTGCGCGTTCGATCGGAAGACCCGCTTTGTAGCGTTTGATGAAATCGTTGAAGCCTTTCACATCCGCCGGAT
>CALXIC010000180.1 GCA_944388265.1 uncultured Clostridia bacterium
GCGGAAAAGAAGTTGCGCGCGACCGTTTGCAGACAGCAGGCCAGACAGCTGCACTGCGCGTGGAAGCGGATTGTGAAACGATGAAAGCGACCGGGGAAGACCTTTGCTACCTCCTGATTGAAAAAGTGGATGAAGATGGTATCGTCAATCCGATCGACCGAACCAAAATTTCGGTCACCGTGGAAGGTGCTGCTTCTTTGGAAGCACTCGCAAACGCCAACCCCACCGATGACGAAAACTTCTTTGATCCGGCACGTACGCCCTTTGGCGGCCAGGTGCTGGCGGTGATTCGTTCTGCGGAACAGAGCGGAACGGTGACGGTGCGCGTCAGCGACGGCACTTATGAAACGGTCAAAACATTGACAGTGGAAGCATAAATGCGCAAAAAACCGGACGGCTTAGCCGTCCGGTTTTTTCCTATATCATCCATGCTCTGGTTCCAGTTGATCCAGCGCCAAGTGCAAAAGCCCCAGTGTGCTGTCCGTGTCAAAGGATGTGCAGGCGATAAAATGCGGTTCGAATTGGAAATACAACATTTCGGAACAGTAATCGTGCAGGCGATCCAGCAGTTCATCCGTCCAGAAATTGCCGTACAGCACGATTTGTTTGGGGGCGAAGAGACAGCAGCTGATGGTCAGCAGCAGTTCCATCGCGGCGCATACATCGGTCGTGGAGGAATAATCCAAAGACTTCCAGTCGGGATGCAGCGGGGAGATTTCTCCGGCAAACCCATGGTGTCCCGAAACGACGCGGTCATGCCAAACGGTGCCGGCGCAAGGTTCCCGGTCGGCGGAAAAATAGTATCCCTGTACGGCGTCCGCCGTCTCCAAACCGAGCCGTTTGCAGCTGCCCAGCACGGCTGCACCGCACAGATTGCAAAACTCTACCGGACGGCCGCAAGCCGTTTGCAGCTTTTGAAGAAATTCCGGCTGCTGCAAAAACAAATAATCGCAAAGATAGAGAGTTTGGTCGTTGCAGTGACCGAATGCGCCGAATTGCACCGCGGCGATTTGCGGGAACTGCCGGCAGACGGCGGCGGCTTCGTTTAATACATCCTCTTCCCGCAGGTCGGGAAAGGTGTGCTCCTTTTCGTAGAGGACGTCGGCGCGCAGATCAGCGACCGTCAGGGTCAGCCGGCTTTTTCCGCCGCAAAGCAGCACTTTGACGGCACAAACCAGTTGGTGACGGTATTGAAATTCGTAGCACTGTGACGGACGCCCTCCACCCGAAGGAACCAATCCGCCCGCGCGGACCGCGCCTTCCTGTTCCAGTTCTTGCAAGAGATTTCCGATGGTCACCACGCTCAGTCCGGTGGCTTGCGCCAATTCCGATTTGGTCGCGCTGCCTTTCGTGCGGAGAATGTTTTTGACCAGTTGATAGTGATGTTCTTTGATCTGCGATGCGTGCATAGATTTCATTTTGTCACCCCGATGCCGATGAAGTTTAGGTTTAGTATAGTGATATTTTTGTCAAATGTCAAACACTTTTTTAATTAAATTTAAAAAGTGGGCAAAAATAAAAAAATCTTTTCAAAAAATGGCAAAAAACATTCCAAGCAAACAAGATGAAAATGAAACCGGTTTCATTTGTGCTTTTTGCAAATTTAATGAAGTTGCACACGTGAAACATCAAAAAAACAGAAAATTCGGGCGAAAACAACCAAAAATTTTGTGAAAGAAATGTCAATAATGCCAATGGAAAGACTTTTTAAAATGTGTATAATAAGGGATGTGGGTTTTCACAAAAATCTGTGAGATCATGAAATTACGAGGGAGGTTCTATTATGACCGAAACGTCTGCAAGTGCATTCAAAGGCACGCTTGCGCAGGAACGTCAGCTGAAAGAAGCCATTGCCAGACACGCTGACCAACCGGGCGGGCTGATGCCGGTATTGCAGGAAGCGCAGGATATTTATGGCTATTTACCGATCGAAGTGCAGCGTATGGTGGCAGAGGGGCTGAACATTTCCCTGTCGGAAGTGTACGGCGTTGCCACTTTTTATTCGCAGTTTTCTCTCAAACCCAAAGGAGAACACCGCATCAGCGTTTGCCTGGGGACGGCCTGTTACGTCAAAGGTTCGGACAAAATTTTGGAAGCGGTAGAACAGAAATTGGGGATCAAAAACGGCGAATGTACGGAAGACGGATTGTTTTCGATCGATTCCTGCCGCTGTGTCGGGGCGTGCGGGCTTGCGCCGGTCATGATGGTGGACGATGATGTATACGGAAAATTGACGCCGCAGGAGGTTGGCCCGATTCTGGACACCTATTTGAACAAAAAAGGAGGCGGAAAGAAATGACCATTGAGGAACTGAATAAAATTCGCGCTGCCAAACATGATTTGGTGGTGGTGCGTAAACTGATTGCCGAACAAGCGGCAGAAATGGAAAAGAAAACCGGCTACCGCAAACAGGTTCTGGTCTGCGGCGGTACGGGATGTACCTCTTCCGGCTCCAAAAAAGTCATCGATGCGCTGGAAAGCGAACTGAAAAAACAGGGGCTGGAAAAAGAAATCTTAGTGGTCAAGACGGGATGTTTTGGTCTTTGCGCCTTGGGTCCGATCATGATCGTTTATCCGGAAGGTGCGTTTTATGCCCAGGCAACGCCGGAAGGGGTTGTCCGTGTGGTCAACGAACACCTCAAAAACGGAAAAATCTGCACCGATTTGCTCTATCAGGAAACGGTACATACCGACGGATCGATCATTTCTTTGAACGAAACGCCGTTTTATAAAAAACAGCTGCGCATCGCGCTGCAAAACTGCGGGGTCATCTCTCCCGAAGACATTGAAGAATACATTGCGCTCGACGGTTATCAGGCACTGTATAAAGTACTGACCCAGATGAAACCGGAAGAAGTCATTCAGGAAATGCTCGATTCCGGTTTGCGCGGACGCGGTGGCGCCGGCTTCCCGACGGGACGCAAATGGGCGTTTGCACGTGCATCGGAAAGCGACATCAAATATGTTTGCTGCAACGCCGACGAAGGCGACCCCGGTGCGTTCATGGACCGTTCCATTTTGGAAGGCGACCCACACTCCGTCATTGAAGCTATGGCGATTGCAGGGTATACCATCGGTGCGAAACAGGGCTACATCTACGTCCGTGCCGAATATCCGGTAGCGGTCGAACGTCTGCGCATCGCACTGCGTCAGGCACGTGAATACGGCTTCTTGGGCGAAAACATCTTCGGCACCAATTTCTGCTTTGATATTGAAATCCGTTTGGGCGCCGGCGCCTTTGTCTGCGGCGAAGAAACCGCGCTGATGACCTCCATCGAAGGCCATCGCGGCGAACCGCATCCGCGTCCTCCGTTCCCGGCGGTCAAAGGGCTGTTCGGCAAACCGACCGTTCTCAACAACGTCGAAACCCTTTCGAACATTCCGAAAATCATCTACCGCGGGGCGAAATGGTATTCGCAGTACGGCACCGCTACTTCCAAAGGCACGAAGGTATTCGCACTCGGCGGTAAGATCACCAACGTCGGCCTGGTAGAAATTCCGATGGGCACGACACTTCGCGAAATCGTCGAAGAAATCGGCGGCGGTATCCCGGGCGGCAAGAAATTTAAAGCCGCGCAGACCGGCGGTCCGTCCGGCGGCTGTATTCCGGCTTGCCACATTGATACCCCCATCGATTACGAAAGCCTGACCGCACTCGGTTCGATGATGGGTTCCGGCGGGATGATCATCATGGACGAAGACACCTGTATGGTGGACATCGCGAAATTCTATCTGGAATTTACCGTGGACGAAAGCTGCGGCAAATGTACGCCCTGCCGCATCGGTACCCGCCGTCTGCTGCAGTTCTTGGATAAGATCGTTTCCGGCAACGGCGAAATGGAAGATCTGGAAAAGATCGAAGAACTGGCAAACCACATGAAGAGTTCGTCGCTTTGTGCATTGGGTCAGTCGGCACCAAACCCGGTTCTTTCGACGATGAAATATTTCCGCGACGAATACATCGCGCATATTGCGGATAAATCCTGTCCGGCAGGCGTGTGCAAAGATCTGCTTTATTACGAGATCAATGCTGGGCTGTGCAAGGGCTGTACCTTGTGCGCACGCAACTGTCCGGTCAACGCCATTTCCGGCACCGTCAAACATCCGCATGTCATCGACCGCGAAAAATGCATCAAGTGCGGTCTTTGTGTCCGCAACTGTAAGTTTGGCGCGATCGAGAAGAAGTAAGGAGGGGTTTCCATGGAAATGGTTCATTTGAAAATCAACGGAATTCCGGTGGAAGTGCCGAAAGGTTCGACCATTTTGGAAGCTGCGAAAGCCACCAATGTGGAAATTCCGTCGCTTTGTTATCTGAAAGATATCAACTGCATCGGCGCTTGCCGTGTCTGTGTGGTTGAAGTGAAGGGCCGCCGCGGATTGGTCGCATCCTGTGTCTACCCGGCGGAAGAAGGAATGGAAGTTTTGACCAACACCCCGCAGGTGCGTGCGTCGCGCAAAACGACCATCGAACTCATCCTCTCCACGCACCACAAAAAATGTCTGTCCTGCGTGCGCGGCAACAACTGCGAACTGCAAAAACTTGCATTTGACTACGGCGTCGATGAAGACCGCTTCAAAGGGGAAGACGTCCAGTACGAAATCGACGACCAGTCCCCCTACAT
>CALXIC010000181.1 GCA_944388265.1 uncultured Clostridia bacterium
CACGCGGGTTGACTTCGATAACCGCATACTGCATGCTTTCCGGTTCAAGCGCAAACTGGCAGTTGCAGCCGCCTTCGACTTTCAGTTCCGAAATGATGTTCAGCGAAGCGGTACGCAGCATCTGATATTCTTTATCGCTCAGCGTCACGGCCGGAGCCACAACGATACTGTCGCCGGTATGCACGCCAACCGGGTCAAAGTTTTCCATCGAGCAGACGGTAATGACGTTGCCTTTGGCGTCACGGATCACTTCGAATTCGATTTCTTTCCAGCCGGAAATACATTTTTCAATCAGCACCTGAGTAATCGGCGACAAACGAAGGCCGTTGAACGCCACTTCGCGCAGATCTTCTTCGTTGTCCACGATGCCGCCGCCGGAACCGCCCAGCGTAAATGCCGGACGAACGATCACCGGATAGCCAATGGTTTTTGCAAAATCCACTGCATCTTCCACCGTGGTGACTACCTTCGACGGGATAACCGGTTCGCCGATGGCTTCCATCGTATCCTTAAAGGACTGACGGTCTTCCGCCTTATCGATGGTTTCCGGATTTGCGCCCAAAAGCTTCACGTTGTGTTTTTCCAGGAAGCCTTCTTTCGCCAGCTGCATCGACAGGGTAAGGCCCGTCTGGCCGCCAAGGGTGGAAAGCAAGCTGTCCGGTTTTTCAATTTCAATGACGCGCTTGACCACGTCGAGGGTCAGCGGTTCCACGTAAATCTTGTCCGCCATCGCCTTATCGGTCATGATGGTTGCCGGGTTGGAGTTGACGAGTACAACTTCCAAACCTTCTTCCTTCAGCGCGCGGCAGGCCTGGGTGCCTGCGTAGTCAAATTCCGCCGCCTGACCGATGACGATCGGGCCGGAACCAATGACCATTACCTTTTTCAAATCACTTCTCAATGGCATCTTATTGTTCCTCCCCGTCCATCATTGCAAGAAATTCATCGAACAAATATGAAGTGTCCAGCGGGCCGCCGCAGGCTTCCGGATGGAACTGCACGGTAAATGCCGGAATGTGTTTGTAGCGCACCCCTTCGCAGGTGCCGTCGTTGGCGTTGACGTGGCTGACTTCCCCAATTTCCGGGTTCACCGATTCACCGACCACCGCATAGCCGTGGTTCTGGCTGGTTACAAAAGTGCGGTCCAGTTTGCGATCGATGACCGGCTGGTTCGCTCCACGGTGACCGTAAAGCATCTTCTGCGTGGTGGCTCCGTTGGCAAGCGCCATCAGCTGATGTCCAAGGCAGATGCCGAAAATCGGAAGACCCAGTTTCATGATTTCTTTGAGGTTTTCGATCACTTCGACGTTTTCCTTCGGGTCGCCGGGGCCGTTGGAAAGCATAATGCCGTCGACGCCCAGCGCTTTGATCTGTTCTGCCGTAGTGTTGTAGGGCACCACCGTCACTTCACAGCCGCGTTTGCAGAGTTCGCGGCGGATGTTAAATTTATAGCCGAAATCAAACAGCGCTACTTTGCGGCGCGTTTCGCCCACTGCCGGGAAGACTTCCGCTTCCGGGATGGAAACGCTCTTGACGGCGTCTTTCACCTGAAATGCACGGATTTTTTCCAGCATTTCTTCGCGGTCGTAATCGCCGCAGATGATCGCGCCGTTCATAACGCCGCTTTCACGGATGGTTTTGGTCAGATGACGGGTATCGATGCCGCAGATGCCGACCACGTTCTGTGCTTTCAAAAAGGCATCCAGCGTATCTTCACAGCGGAAGTTGGACGGCATTTCGCACCATTCCCGCACAATGTATCCGGTCAGCCAGCATTTTTTCGATTCCGGGTCAAACGAGTTGACCCCGTAGTTTCCGACCAGCGGAAACGTCTGGGTGACGATCTGACCGAAATAACTCGGGTCGGTCAGCGTTTCCTGATAACCGGTCATACCGGTGGCAAAGACGGTTTCACCGATGACCGTCCCCTCCCGGCCAAGGCTTTTCCCTTCAAAGGTCATGCCGTTTGCCAATAATAACGTCGCTTTCTTTGACTGATTGCTCATAACGATCCTTTCCAAGCGGAGGTACCCGCTCTTACGATTCCTCAGATATCCAATTCTTACAGATGCATCTGTGCAATCGCACCGATGATATCGTCACGCATACGAAGCGCTTCTGCACGTGCCGCCTTGGCGTAATCCTGTTCCTGCCAGTCGCCTTTCTGGTAAGCACACATGATGCCGCGCGAAGAGTTGACGATGGCGCCAAGTCCGTTTTTATCAAACGCATAGCTGACATCTTTTGCACCGCCGCCCTGTGCGCCGTAGCCCGGCACCAGGAAGAAGGTATGCGGCATCTTCGCACGCAGCTCTTCGAGCATTTCCGGATAGGTAGCGCCTACCACGGCACCCACGCCGCTGTAGCCGTATTTCCCGGGCAATTCTTCGCCCCAGGTTTCGCACATCTGGCCCATCACTTCGTAAATCGGTTTGCCGTCGATCTTCTGATCCTGCAATTCGCCCGACGAAGGATTGGAGGTTTTCACCAGCACTAAAATGCCCTTGTCTTCTTCTTTGCAGATCGACAGCAGCGGACGGATGCCATCCGAGCCGAGGTAGCCGTTGACGGTCAGGCAGTCGCCCGGGAAGGCGGAAATCGCTTCCCCATTCACCATCGTTTTGCCCAAATGGCCTTTGGCATACGCTTCCATCGTAGTGCCGATGTCGTTTCGCTTACCGTCGGTAATGACGATCATGCCCTTTTTCTTGGCATATTCCATCGTTTTGTAGAGCGTTTTCATGCCGTGATAGCCATACATTTCATAGTACGCACACTGCGGTTTGATCGCGGGAACGATGTCATAAAGTGCATCGATCAGCCCCTTATTAAACGCCAAAAGTGCTTTGGATGCCCCTTTGAGGGTATTTCCGTATTTTGCAAACGCTTCCTCCCGAATAAACTGGGGCACATATTCCAGCTTCGGATCCAATCCGGCCACTGTCGGGTTGTTCTTTTTGACGATCTGTTCCAAAAGTCTGTCCATCGACATGTCTATTCCTCCCAAAACACTTTTTCTTTATTGCTGAAACACCAGCGCGCCGTCCAGATAGGTGCGGACTACGCGTCCGGTGAGATCTTTTCCTTCAAATACCGCATTGCGCGCTTTCGACGCAAAGCGGCTGGCGTCCACCGTCCAGACCTGTTCGGGATCGATCCACACAAAGTCTGCGGGATTGCCCGGAGCGAGCGATCCGGCAGGAATGCCGAGCAGTTTCGCCGGCTTGGTGCTCATTTTATCCACCAATTCCAAAAGCGTCAATTTGCCAGTTTTCACCAGAGCAGTATAACTCGCCGCAAAGGACGTTTCCATTCCGATAACACCGTTGGGCGCATGGTAGAAATCCGCCTTTTCCTCCGGCGTATGCGGCGCATGGTCGGTCACGATGCAGTCGATCGTTCCGTCAAGCACCCCTTCCAGCACCGCGAGGCGGTCGGCTTCCTCCCGCAGCGGCGGATTCATGCGGTAATTGGCGTCTTTGCGGTACAATTCTTCTTCGGTCATCATAAAGTAATGCGGGCAGGTTTCACAAGTTACCCGAACGCCGCGCGCCTTCGCTTCCCGGATCAACTGTACCGAAAGACGGGTGGAAACGTGCGCGATATGCACCGGGCAATCGTTGGTTTCCGCCAAAATAATTTCGCGCGCCGTGATGGTATCCTCACTGCTGCGGTGCATGCCCTTGAGCCCAAGCTCTTTTGCCACCATGCCGTCGTTAACAATGCCGCCGTTGATGATCGCGAGGTCTTCGCAGTGGGACGTGACCAAAAGTCCCAGTTCCTTCGCCTGCACCAGCGCCTCGGCCATGAACCGTGCATTTTCGACCGGACGGCCGTCGTCCGAAAGCGCCGTAACGCCCGCTTCTTTTAATGCCTTCAAATCGTTTAATTCCTGACTCTGCATCCCTTTGGTGATGGCGCCGGTCACATAAACGTGCGACTTTGCTTGTTTCGCTTTCGTCAGGATATAATCCACC
>CALXIC010000182.1 GCA_944388265.1 uncultured Clostridia bacterium
CCTACTGGGGATGGGCGTGCGGCACGCTCTTAGGCGCGGTGGCGACGGGGATTTTGCCCGTGGTATTGCAGGCGGCGCTCGGCGTGGCGCTTTACGGGATGTTCATCGCCATCGTCATCCCGCCGGCGCGCGATTTTCGGCCGGTGGCGCTGGTGGTTGTGGGCGCAACGGTGCTCAGCTCGGTACTGGCATGGGCGCCGTGGTTTGACGGACTGTCGTCTGGCTGGTCGGTGATCATCTGTGCGGTGGTGGTGTCGGTCGCGGCGGCGATCTTCTTCCCGCTGCCCGAGGAAGAAACGGAGGCGGCCGCATGAATTACAGTTATGTATTGGGCGGTATTGCGGTGATGGCGCTGGTGACCTATCTGCCGCGCATGGCGCCGCTGGTGTTTTTCCGCAAAAAGATCACCAACCGCACGGTGCGTTCAGCGCTTTATTACATGCCGTACGCCGTGCTGGCGGCGATGACCTTTCCGGCCATTTTATCGTCGACCTCGTCGATCTATTCCGCGCTGGTGGGACTTGTGGCGGCATTGGTGCTCGCTTATTTCCGCCGGGGACTGCTGACGGTTGCGGTGGGCGCGACTGCGGCGGCGCTGGTGGTAGAATTGCTGTTGGGCTGTCTGTAACGGAGGACTTTTATGCAAACGCTTGGTTTGTATGTGCTGTGGTTTTTGTTTTACTCGGTGGTTGGATGGATTTATGAATCGGCGGTGTGCTCCATTCAGGAAAAACGGTGGGTCAACCGCGGATTTTTAAACGGCCCGTGGATTCCCATTTACGGCAGCGGGGCGCTCTTGGTGATCCTATTGTTTTACCGTCAGCCGCCCATCCCCATCTTTCCGCTCTTTATTTTGTGCGGGGTGATGGACTGCACGCTCGAATACATCACCTCCTGGGCGATGGAGAAACTTTTCCACGCGCGCTGGTGGGATTACAGCAACATGCGCTTTCACATCAACGGGCGGGTGTGCCTGCTTGGATTTTGCGCCTTCGGCGTGCTGTCGGTGGTGCTGTTGTGGTGGGTTCATCCGGCGCTGGCGGCGTTTACCGGCCGGATTCCGCTGGGAATCCTTTGGCTGGCGGACGGTATCTTTCTGCTGCTTTTCTTGACGGACTTGGCGGTCACGGTGCGCACGGTGGTGGCACTCGACCAAAAGCTGGTCGAATTGCAGCGCCGCATCGAGGAAGAACGCCAGAAGGCGGCGGCCAAATTCCGCGTCTACCGCGAAGAATTGGAAGACCGGCTGGAGGATTTGGGCGACCAGATCGACCGCGTGCAGGAAAAAATCCGCGATTCGCGCCACAATGCCGATTTGGAAAGCTACCGCCAGCAGATGGAAGGCCGCATTGCGGCACTGTTGGAACGGTTGCAGGAATCGGATTTGGTCGACGAGTCCCGTTTAGAACAGCTGCAGCAGCTTTGGGAACAAAAGCGCCGTCAGCTGATGCAGCTTAGCCGCCTGCCCGACGAACCGCTGCGGTTTTGGGGCGACAAGCCGCCGAAAACCCCTCGGTTTTGGCAGCATGTGCAGCGGCATACACAGTTTCGTCTGATGCGGGCATTCCCGCATTTGAAAGCGGGCGAACGTTCGGAAGCGCTGGAATCGGTGCGGCACCAGCTGACACTGGAAAAATCCGGACACCGCTTCAAACTGGTGAAAAAATCCACCGGTTTGGATGCGAACGCGCATCCTAAAGATTCCTCTTTGGATGAAAAATAAAGTTTACGGCGTCCTTTGAAAGGACGCCGTATTTTTATCTTCACCTTTCTGTTGAATATTCCCAAAATAGATTGAATGGCGAAAAAAATTATGTTAAAATGGTGAACGTGAACGATTTGACCGGTGAAAGGAAGCGGGAAAGTTGAAACGGTGGAAGCTTGGCGCTTTGATCTGCGCCGGATTGTTTTTGTGGAATGGGTGCGCCCTTTTGCCGGAAGAGGAAGAACTGCCCCGCGCGCCGGTCATCAGCCCCTATGAGGGCGATCCTTACACCACCTGTACGGTGGAGCGGGGCGACGTCTTGGAAACCGAGCGGGTGGATTGCTCCTACCTTGCGGTCAAGGAAGAGACGCTTCGCTTTGCGTTGGGCGGCGAACAGATTGAAGAAGTGTTTGTGCAGGTGGGCTCCATCGTAAAAGCGGGCGATGTGCTGGCCGAACTTTCGATGGGCACGATTGCGGAGGACATTGAAGCGTGCGAGGATTCCATCGAACTATTGGAATTGCAGCTCTCCCATGGAGAAACCGACCGCGCGCTGGCGGCCAAACAGCAGCAAAATTACCGCAATACCCTATCCCCCGAAGAACGAAAACAGACGCAGACGGTGGGGGAAGTGACCGGACCGTATGACTCGGAAAACGAACGGCTGTCGGACGAATTGACGGTCGCGTACGAACGGCTGGAAGAACTCAAGGAAAAGCAGAAAGAACGCCAGCTCATTGCCACCATCGACGGTGCGGTGACGATGATTGCCCCCTACGAACCGGGGGATCTCTCCTCCAAGACGACTGATTTTATCACCGTGTCGGACAGCAGTACGTCGGCATTCATCGGAAACAGCCGCGAACAGGATTTGTTTGAGCCGGGGGATGAGGTGGTGCTTACCTCCAAGACGGCGGAGTATGCCGCGACGGTGGTGTCGCCCAAAGAATTTGGCATCGAGGGCGGGGAATCCGCCAACGGCTATTACTATTATTATTTTAAACTCGATAACCCCGAATACGAGTTGGAAGAGGGGGACAGCGCGTCGGTGTCGGTGGTGACCCAAGAAGCGCGGGATGTGCTGTGGCTGCCCGATACCGCCATCCATTACAAAGGGGAAACCCCCATCGTCTATTATGAAAACGAAGACGGCATTCGGGATATCAAAGAGATTGAAATTGGTCTTTCGGCCGACCATCGCGTCGAGATTGTCAGCGGATTGTCCGAGGGCGACCATGTGATTCTCAGCTGACAGGAGGATGGGAAGATGAAACAGTGGATACGCACCGCGGCAGCGGTGCTGGCGGTGCTTTTGGGGTGCACTTCCTGCCAAACGAAGGAGGTTGTGCCCGAACTGCTGGATTCGGCGGCCGTCTCGGTCGACACTGCCGAGGTGGTCAAAGGCACCTTTTACGATGTGGAAGTGTATGATTCGGCGGTAGTGCCCGCCGTGGAGACCGCCTCTTTTGTCAGCGGCGGCGTGCTGGAAGAGAAGAAGGCAAAGCTGGGCGATACCGTGAAAAAAGGCGACGTGCTGGCGCTTTTGGATACCGAAGAACTGGAAGAACAGATCGAGGATCTGCAAAATGAAATTGCCTACACCGAGCAAAACAATGCCTACACCTTGGAACAGCTGCAGCTGCGGCTGCAAATCGCGCAGCTGGAACTCAAACAGCTGACCGGCAAAAGCGGGGTGAACGCCAATGTGGCGGCGGCCATGCCGCTGGCGCGGCTGCTGACGACGGTGCTGCCCTCTCAGCCGGAGTCGTCGGAAGAGCAATCGTCCAAGCTGGAATCTTCGGAAGAACAGACCTCCGAACCGGAATCTTCCGAAGGCGAATCGTCGGATCTGGAATCGTCGGAACTCGAATCCTCCCAGCCGGAATCGTCCGAACCGGAATGCTCGGAGCCCGAATCCTCGGAACCCGAATCCTCGGAACCGGAGACCTCCGAACCGGAAGACCCGGGTCCCAGCGCCGGCAGTGTGTCGCTCGCACAGTCCAAAGTCGAGCAGTGTCAGGTGGATTTGAGTCAGGAAAAACAATGGCAGGCGCTCGTCTTAAAGCAGTTAAACGATAAACTCCATGCATTGGAAGAACAGGTGCAGGACAACCGTCTGCTCGCACCCATTTCGGGAACGATTGTGTATGAAACCAGCAGCCTGCACGGCGAAACGGTGCAGGCGTATCAGCCGATGTACTGCATCGCGAACGAGAGCAAGCGTTCCCTGTCGGGGGAAGAAATTGTCGAAGCGCAGATCAAAAGCGCCGACCGTGTCGAGGTGCAGATCGGCGAAAAACGGTACGAGGTGGAGTATCAGGCATACACCCTCGACGAGTATTCCGCACTCGTGCTGGCGGGGGAAGATACCCCCACGCGCTTTCAGTTTGCGGATGAAAAGGCTGCCGAGGATGTGGAGATCGGCGATTACGCCGCCGTATACCTCTACCGCAGCATTGCGAAGGATGCGCTCTATGTGCCAGTGAACGCCCTGCATGAGGACGGCGGCGTGCGGTATGTGTACCGTGCTTCCGAGGACGGGCAGGAACGGGTGACCGTCGAAACCGGGGTCGAGTCCGACTCCTTTGTGGAAATTACCAGCGGATTGCAGGAAGGGGATGTCGTGTATGTTCAGGAATAACGGGCGGCTTTGCGCCGTGCTGCTGGCGGCGGCCATCTTTTTGACGGCGGCGCTCTCCTCCTGCGGGCAAGAGGATGCGTCCCTGGATGCGGGGTTGGTGGTGCCCGAAGAACCCAATTACGAGACCACCACCGTCACGGTGAGTGACTTTACCAGCACCAAAAAATTGCCGGCCACCCCGGTGCACCTCGATTCCGCGGAACTGACGGTCGAGGAAGAAGGCGCAAAATTCGGCGAATTTCTTGTCGAAACCGGGGACGAAGTGGAAGCGGGCGATCCGCTTTTTACCTACACCGTGGATGCCAGCCATGCCGATCTGACCGCCAAGGAACTGGAACTGGACCGGGTGCAAAACGATTACGCCCGTCAGGCGGAAAGCTACGCCAATCAGATCGAGCGGATGAAAGACACCCTCTCCCTTTGCGTGAAGGGGACAACGGAATATGAACTCGCCAGTGCGAATTTGGCGCTTTTGCAGTCGCAGTACGCACAGCTCGGATATCAGACCGAGTACCAAAAAGGACAGATTCAGCAGGAAATCGAGGATTTGGAAGAACGGTTGGATGTGCAGACGGTGAAAGCGCCCTTTTCCGGCAGCATCAGCCGGCTGGAAACGATTCACGAAGGGGATTTGATCGAGTCTTCGACGATTCTTTGCACGATGCGTTCCGGCAACCGGCTGCTTTTGCAGGTGGACAACGACCCGGCGTTTCGCTACGGCGATACCGTCACGGTCACGGCGGGGCTTTTGTCCGGCGCGGACGGCTACGAGGGACGGGTCGTGACCTGCGGGCAGATTCTGCCCGGCAAGGTGACCGAGCGCGTGACCTACATTGAACTGACCGACCGCGAAGCGGCCGAGCGGCTGTCGATTGCGACCAACGGACTGATCGCCACGGCAAATGCGGTCGATCTTTCGGGGGTGCTGGTGCTCGACAACGACGCCGTCACCACCAAAAACGAACGGAATTCGGTCACCCTCTGGGAGGACGATACCCTCAAGCACCGGTACATCACCGTCGGGGAAGCCGGTGAAGAAGAAACCTGGATCGTCGGCGGTCTGAATGAAGACCAGACGGTGGTGGTAGAGTAGGAGGCGTCGAGTTGTTCCAATTTGTACTGCAAAAAATCCGCAGCAAAAAGTGGATGATGCTCAGTCTCCTCATCGGCAATTTGCTGCTGGTGAGTATCGTGTGCGCCAGCCCCATCTATTCGCAGGCGATCTTACAGCGCACGCTGACGAGAAATTTGAGCGATGATCTCGTGGAAGAAAACGAATATCCCGGCGCGGTCACGATGGAAACCACCATCCAAAAGGGAAACGCCAAAACAGCGGAAACCGCCCAAGAGGTGGAGGCGATGGTGGAAGAAATCCCCGGGGATTTCAAGCTGGACGCCGTCGCTTCGGTGGGGAACTATTATCTGGATAACCTCTCGGTGGTGGCGGACGAGGCGCGCGAGGATGAAACCAACCACGTCATTTCGATGGGGTATCTGACCGATTTGACGTCCCACATCAACATCGTGTCGGGCGAACTCTATACCGACGAACCGAATGCGGACGGCTCCATCAACGGGATCGTCAGCGAAGCGATGATGATTAAGCGCGATCTTCTGGTGGGGGAAACCTACGTCTTTGAAAGCATCTCCGGCAGCGGGGGCGAGGAACTGCGGGTCAAGGTCTGCGGCGTGTACGAAGCAAGCGATGCGTCCGACAACTACTGGGTCAATACTCCAAACGACCTGTCGAAGGAACTGCTGATTTCCGAAACGTATTTCAAAGAGCATTTTCTAAACGAGGAAGATCCGCCCTACACCGTCAAAATGCGGTGGGATGTGCTGTTGGATTACACCCAGATGAAGGGCAAGGACGTGTCGTCCATTCTTTCCACCTGCCGCTCTTACAGCCGCACGATGGAAAATCTCGGCTCGCCGGTGATTACCTTCCGTTTTGAAAACATCATGAACAGCTACGTGGTGCAGGCGAAGAAGCTAAACGTCACCCTTTGGGTGCTGCAGGTGCCGGTGTTTGTGCTGCTGGCGGCCTTTTTGTTTATGGTGTCGCAGCAGATGCTGCAGCTCGAAGAGGGGGAAATCGCCATCTTCAAAAGCCGCGGCGCCAGCAAGCGCCAGATCATCACCCTTTACGCGATGCAAAGCGGCATTTTAGCACTCGTCAGTCTGGTGGTCGGGATTCCGCTGGGGCTTTTGCTGTGCCGGGTGCTGGGCGCGTCCAACGCCTTTATGGAGTTTGTGAACCGCACATCGCTTCCGATGGAACTCAGCGTACAGGCACTGCTCTTTGCCCTGCTGGCGGCGTTTTTGTCGATGGTGGCAATGGTGCTGCCGGTACTCAAATACGCAAACGTCACCATCGTCCTCCAAAAGCGCAAAAAACAGCGCCGGCTGAAATGGAACTGGTGGGAAAAATGCGGGCTGGATGTCATTTTGCTGGCGGTATCCCTTTACGGGTGGTACTCCTTCCAGCAGTCCAAAGCCTACCTCGCCGAACAGGTGCAGGACGGGGCCGCGGTGGACCCGCTGCTCTTTTTGAGCTCCTCCCTCTTTATCATCGGCGCGGGGCTCTTTGCGCTGCGCATCTTCCCGTTTTTGATCCGCGGCATTTTCGCGGTGGGCAAAAAGCACTGGGCGCCGTCTTTGTACGTCGGCTTTAAGCGGATGACGGCGGCGAAGGCGCAGCACGGCTTTATCATGATCTTTTTGATGATGACCATTGCGCTGGGGATCTTCAATTCCATGGCGGCGCGCACCATCAATTCCAATGCGGAGGACCGCATCAGCTACCAAAATGGGGCGGACATCGTCCTGCTCGAAAGCTGGAAGAGCAATGCCGCCGCCGTTTCCACCGACGAGACGAACACCAAGGTGCTCGAATACGAAGAACCCGATTTCAACCGCTACCGCTCGATCGAAGGGGTGGAAAGTGCGACCAAGGTGCTGGTCAACGACGGGCTTTCGGTGAGCTTTGGCGACACGTCCGCGTCAAACGTGCTGCTCATGGGCATCAACACCAAGGAATTTGGGGAAACCGCCTGGATGAAGGACGGACTGCTGGATTCCCACTGGTACAACTACCTAAACGCCATGGCGGCGAGTGCGGATGCAGTGCTGGTGTCCTCCAATCTGAAAAAGGATTACGGGCTGGAAATCGGGGATACCATCATGTACCGCGACGCCGAAGCGGGCTGGGCGATGCGCGGCGTGGTGTACGGCTTCGTCGATTACTGGCCGTCCTACAATCCCGTGTCGGTCACCCAGACGGACGACGGCAAGGAAAGCGAAATTTCCCATTATCTGGTGGTCGCAAATTTGCAGCAGATTCAGGCGTCCATCGGCGTTACCCCCTATCAGGTGTGGCTGAAGATGGAGGACAGCACCCAGCCGGTGTATGATTTTGCCGCCGAAAACGGCATCACCTATCCGGTTTTCCGCGACACCTATGCACAGAAAATCGAACACAAAAACGACCCGGTGATGCAGGGCACCAACGGCGTGCTGACCATCGGGTTTGTGGTAGTGCTGGTGGTGTGCATGGTGGGCTTTCTGCTCTACTGGATTTTGTCGATCCGTTCCCGTCAGCTGCAATTTGGGATTTTTCGGGCGATGGGGATGTCGATGAAAGAGGTGCTTTCGATGCTCATCACCGAACAGGTGTGTTTGTCGGGCTTTTCGATTGCCGCCGGGGCGGTGATCGGGCAGATAGCCTCTCGGCTGTTGGTGCCGCTTTTGGAACTTTCCTATGCGTCCAGCGAACAGATCATCCCGATTGAAATTGTCAGCCGGGTGAGCGACAACGTGCGCATTGCCGTGGTGATCGGGCTGATGCTCGCCGCGTGCATGGCGATCCTCGGCTGGCAGATTTCGAAGATCAAGATTTCCCAGGCGCTCAAGCTGGGCGAAGATTAAGGAGGACGCGATGGCATCTTTGATTCGTACGGAAAACATCACGCGCAGCTTCCCTTCCGGCGACGGACAGGAAATTCAGGTGCTCAAAGGACTGACGCTGGACATTCCTGCCGGGAAACTCACCCTTTTAAAAGGGCGTTCCGGTTCGGGCAAGACGACGCTGATGAATATTTTGGGCGCTCTCGATCCGCCCACATCGGGGCGCATCTGGTTTGGAGAGGAAGAACTCACCGCCATGAGCGAGGAGGCGCGCGGCAAGCTGCGCCGCCGCCGCATCGGGTTTGTCTTTCAGTCGGTGGCGCTTATCCCGATGATGAACGCCTATGAAAACGTGGAGTTTGCGCTGCGGCTGGCGGGCAGCCGGGAAAACTGGCGCGAACGCACGATGGAATGCCTGAAAATAGTGGGGCTTTCCCAGCGCGCCGACCACATGCCGCAGGAAATGTCCGGCGGGGAACAGCAGCGCGTCGCCATCGCCCGGGCGATTGCCCATAAGCCGGACGTCATCTTTGCCGACGAACCGACCGCCGAGCTGGACACCCACACCGGCTTGCAGGTGGTGCGCATCTTCAAGGAGCTTTGCTCCAACGAGGGGATCACCATCGTGATGACGACGCACGATACCGGGCTGATGGACATCGGCGACCGGGTGTATGAATTGGAGGACGGTGCAATCATCCATGCAGAATAAACGATTATCTTTTCGATGGCCGGTGCTCCAAAAGGCACAGGCCAAAAGCGCCGCACCCGAAATGCCGCCGCAGGAAACCGCGGAGGCGGACGGCCCCATCATCCGCTGCGAAAAC
>CALXIC010000183.1 GCA_944388265.1 uncultured Clostridia bacterium
CATGGCGGAAATCGGCGATCTGCGGGAAGGGTGCCTGCGGCAGGAATTGATCGACTTGGCGGTCCGCATGAAGGAGTTGCCCGGATTAACGCTTGCTGGAATCGGCGTAAACCTCAGCTGTTACGGAGGAATTATCCCATCCAAAGAGAATATGGCGGATTTGGTTTCGATGGTGCAGGAAGTGGAAGAGAAGATCGGCCGCCGGCTTTCGTTGGTTTCCGGCGGGAACTCCAGCTCGCTCAAGATGCTTTGTGCCGGGGAATTGCCCGAACGCATCAATCATCTGCGGCTGGGAGAGTCGGTTTTCCTGGGAAATATCCCCTGTTTTGAAGAACCGCTGCCGGGATTTCACCGGAACAATTTTATTCTGGAAGCAGAAATTGTGGAACTGAAAGAGAAGCCGTCCGTTCCTTGGGGAACCAGTTTGGTGGATTCTTTTGGACATGCCGTGCAGATTGAAGACCGTGGAATCCGCAAGCGCGCGATTTTGGCGATCGGGAAACAGGATTTCGATCTCGATGGCTTGATGCCGTTGGATCCGGCGCTCACCATTTTGGGTGGTAGCAGCGATCATCTGCTGTTGGATGTGACCGATGCCGCCAAGCCTTTACAGGTGGGGGATACCGTTTCGTTTGCCCTGAATTATGCGGCGACGCTTCGGGTGATGACGTCGCCTTATATCGACAAAGTTTTCCAATCATTTTGATTTTTTCTGCGGGAACCATCCGGTTCCCGCTTTTTTGAAGAATAGAAAGAAAAGGGGTATTTGTGATGAAAACAGTCATCTTTTTTGGTGCTGCCCGTGCCAATGGGATCACCCGGCGGATGGTCAATACCTTTCGGTCGAAGGCGCCCGGAACAGTGGTGCTGATTGATGCTTACCGCGACTACCGGAATATTTCACCCTGTCACGATTGCCGGTATTGTTGGAATCATCCCAACTGCATCATTCACGATAAAATGGATAAGGTGTACGATGCCTTAAAAGATGCGGATGTGGTCATTATCGCTTCACCGGTTTATTTTTTTGGCGTTTCCGGTGTGCTTAAAACGGTATTCGACCGCCTGCAGGTTTATTGGGCGTCCCGGATGCGCAAAGATCAGCCGTTCCCGGAACCCAAAAAAGGAGCGATGCTCCTTTGCGGCGGCGCACCCAGCCACCCCGGACAGTTTGACAGTGCGAAGATGACCGGTTTTGGCGTGCTTCGGGAGCTTCGTGCGGAACTGGTCGACACCGTTACACTTTCTTCTACCGACTGCCTGACGGAAGACCGCTGGAAGATCTGTGAAGCAGAGATTTTAAAACTCGTAGAAAAACTGTATGGAACAGAAGAATAAAACGCATAAAAATATCCGCCTCTTTGGAGGCGGATATTTTTTATGTTATATGAAATAATCAGGCTTTTTCCAACAGCCAAACACGCATCGAACCGGCTCCGCGGTTGCCCCAGGTATAGTAGGGAACGGCACGCAAGGTCACCGGATGTTCGACAGGCGGACAGGTCGAATAAAGATCTTTGCTGCTTTCCACGCGGATACCGTCAATCGTGATGGTACGCACGCCGGAAAGAAGATCGGGATCAAACGGCTGTACCGTACCGACCGAAGCACGCGGAATGCGCAGTGCCTGCAGCTGATCGCCGTTGTCGACACTTTCAAACGCGTAAACGAGCGGCCCGCGCATCAAAGCGACACAACCGGCGTCTGCACGAACGGCCGTGTTGGCGTAGATTTTTTCAACCGGCATTTCGAGCGCCAAGTATACGGTGTCGCCCGATTTCCACGAACGATTCAGATAAACGTAACCGTCGCTCAAAAGGGAAGAGGTATCCACTTTCTGTCCGTTCACGCGCAGCGTATATTCTTTGCACCAACCTGGGATGCGCACCGCAAAGGTAAAGGCGGCACTTTCTTCTTTGGGTTCAAAGGTGTAGGTCAGATTACCGTCCCACGGATAGTTGGATTTGAGGGCGACATCCACACCGCCAGCCAGCGAGAAGGATGCTTTGCCGCCGACAAAGAGGTGCGAGAAGATGGTCGATTCATTTTCTGCCCAAGCGTAACTGCCAAGCGAGGTCAAAAGACGCGCGAGGTTCGGCGGGCAGCAGGCGCATGCATACCAGCCCGGACGTTCCGGCAGTACATGATCGTATCCAAAGAGTTTTCCGGAAACACCGGGAACCACTTCCAACGGATTGACGTAGAAGAAGCGTTTACCATCCAGCTGCATGCCGGAAATGGTGCCGTTATAGAACGCGCGTTCCATGGTATCGGCATAGAAACCGCAGGGTTTGATCTGCAGCAGCTGACGAGCGGCAAAGCAGATCCCCACCGATGCACAGGTTTCTGCATAGATGGAATCGTTCGGCAAATCATAATCAATGGTGAATGCTTCGCCTTCCTGTGTGGAGCCGATGCCGGCCGTCAGGTACATCCGCTTTTCGGTCATGTTTTCCCACAACCGGTTGCAGGCATCAAACAGTTCCTGGTCGTCGGTGCGGGCAGCCAAATCCGCCATCGCGGTCAGCAGGTACATCGCACGGACCGAATGCCCTTCGACGGTATCCTGTTCGCGTACCGGTTTGTGGTTTTGCATGTAGTCCGGGGTTTTCTTTTCATAGAAACCGGTACGGGACCAGCCGCGGTTTGCCATTTCTTTTAAGAAAAATTCCGGATCTTTGCCGCGTTCATCGATGAAGTATTTGCAAAGATTCAGATAACGTTTTTCTCCGGTTACCGAGTACATGCGAAGCAGCGCCAATTCGATTTCTTCGTGTCCGGGAATCCCCGTCACTTTACCGGGACCAAAGCGGCGGTCGATGTGATCGGCCAGTTTTTTGCAGATGTTGAGGAGTTTATCCTTGCCGGTTGCTTCGTAGTAGGCGACGGCAGCTTCCATAAAATGACCAGCGCAGTACATTTCATGGCAGTCCATCAGATTCTGCCAGCGGCGATCCTGTTCTTTGATGATGAAATAAGTATCCAGATAACCGTCTTCCTGCTGAGCACGGCCAACCAAATCGATGATGTCGTCCGCACGGGCTTCCAAATCGGCGTCCGGTTTGAGAACGAGCGAGTAAGCGACCGCTTCGATCCATTTGGCTACGTCCGAATCCTGGAAGACGCGACCGTAAAATTCTCCCTCTGCTTCGCCGGCAGCGATGCGGAAGTTTTCAATGGCGTGGCTTTTTTCGATGCCCGGAATTTCGTCGTGCAGCACTTTTTCCTGATAGGGGATGACGACATCCTGTACCAGTTTTTGCATGGGGCTGAAAAATCCGTCATCGATTTGCACGTTGACTAAAGGAAGCGGATGATTGGTTTTTTGAATCATAAAAACACATCCTTTCATGGTTGTGGTGTAAAATCATTACATCCCAATGTTACCGTACTTGATGGCAAAAAGCAAGGAGTTTTTCGGCTTTTTCGCTCAGTTTTACTCCGAATTTTGGGGGATTCTTTTGGCTGATTTGAATAAAGAACGATAAAAATCTCTGCAAAGATTAGAAATACTCTCAAAAACTTAGGTTCAGAATTCTGTCGTTTTTTGCGTTTAAATTGACTTTCCAAGTCAACGTGTTTATAATAATTACATCAAATAGATGTGATTCTTTAGAAAGTTTTGAAAGGATCAAAACTTTCGAGGAGAAAGGAGTTTCTTTTGCGCTATCAAACCGCTGTTTTTGATTTGGATGGTACTTTATTGAATACGCTCGATGACTTAACGGCGAGTGTGAATGCAGCGCTTTCGTCTGCTTCCATGCCGCTTCGTACCAAAGAAGAGGTGCGGCAATTTGTGGGGAATGGAATTGGGCTGTTGATGAAACGCGCGGTTCCTGCTAACACACCGCAACAGGAATATACCCGCGTATTTGATGCCTTTTGTGCGCATTATCAGGCGCATTGCAACGACCGTACCACAGCATATCCTGGGATTTTATCCATGCTTTCGGCGCTTCAGCAGTGCGGCGTTCGTTTGGCGATTGTTTCCAATAAGGCGGATTTTGCCGTAAAAGAACTGGCCAATTTGTATTTTTCGGATATCATTTCGGTGGCGACTGGAGAAAAAAGCGGTGTGCGGAAAAAACCGGCGCCGGATACAGTTTTTCGTGCGTTGGAGGAACTGGGAATGCCAGCATCCTCTGCGGTGTATGTGGGGGATTCCGACGTGGATATTGAAACAGCAAAAAATGCGGGAATTCCGTGCATTTCCGTGACCTATGGATTCCGTGACCGTGCATTTTTGCTTCAACATGGAGCGTCTGTTTTGGTGGATGATGCTGATTCATTGTTTACGGCAATCACCGGTCAGCGGATGATAAAGGAGTAATCATGAAACATTTTGAAACAAAATTAAGCTGCACCTTGATTTGTATATTCTTTGGTGTCGGGCTTTATTGGCTGTTGCAGCATTTGGATTGGGTAGGAGCTTTTATTGGATTCTTGTTATCCATCATCTCTCCGCTGATGATGGGTTTTGCCATTGCGTTTGTCATCAATTTGCCGATGCGAAGCTTGGAAAACAAACTTTTCCCAAAACGGAAAGGGAAAAAACGCCCGCGCTTTGCCAGAGGCATCTGCCTTTTGCTTTCGATTTTGATTATTTTGGGAATCTTGACTGGGGTCATTTCTCTGGTCATTCCTCAGTTGGTGCAGAGTATCAATTTGCTGGGACGTCAATTCCCCATTTGGTATGAAAGCGTCATGCAGTGGATCGATGAGTATAAAGAGGTACTTCCGTTTCTCGGGGATTATTTGGATCCTTCCGATACCAGCACGATCAACTGGTCGGAAATTGGAGCGCAGGCACTCAACATTTTGCGCGGCGGAGCATTGGATGGCGTATTCGATGGAACGTTTAGTTTTGTGACCAGCGTGTTTGGTGGAGTGGCCGATTTCTTTGTCAGCATGATTTTCGCCATTTATATCCTGTTGGAGAAAGAGAAATTCATGCGTCAGATTCGCCGGGCGCTCCGGCTCTATTTCCCAAGATGGGCAGTTTGCACGCTCGGCTATATCAAAAGCATTGTGGTGCGCAATTTTTCCAAGTATATTTCCGGTCAGTGCACCGAAGCGCTGATCTTGGGCGGTCTTTGCGCACTGGGAATGTTGGTGCTCCGGATTCCTTATGCGCCGATGGTTGGCGCTTTGGTCGGGGTGACTGCCTTGATCCCGATGTTGGGTGCTTATATCGGTGCCATTGTGGGGGCCTTTTTGATTATTATGGTGGACCCCATCAAAGCGATTATTTTCTTAGTATTTTTGATTGTACTGCAGCAGTTGGAGAATACGCTCATCTACCCGCGTGTGGTTGGGGCAAGCATTGGACTTCCGGCCATTTGGGTACTTGCTGGTATTACCGTGGGCGGCAGCCTCAGCGGGATTGTTGGCATGGTGTTTGCGGTGCCGGTGACCAGTTCGGTCTATGACTTTTTGCAGGACAACATGGCGTATCGTGAGAAAAAACTGAAGAAAAACAAAAAGCAATCTTCGGATTTGGCTTGCAAATCGGAGGAATCTTCGGTATAATGAAAGAAAAAAGATCCCGGCGCCGGGATCTTTTTTTGAGTACCGTCTATCTCACTCGAGAAGAACGGAGGAGGGGTATTATGAAACTGATGAAAACGGAAGATGCTGTCGGTCAGGTGCTTTGTCACGATATTACACAAATTATACGCGGCGTTACCAAAGATGCCGTTTTCCGCAAAGGGCATATCATCACAGAAGAGGATATCCCGGTGCTTTTGAGTGTCGGAAAAGATCAGATTTATATTTGGGAAAACGACGAAAGCATGCTGCATGAAAATGAAGCGGCTCAGATTCTTTGCAATATTTGCCAAAATGAAGGGATGAAGGCTTCGGAGGTCAAAGAAGGGAAGATTGAATTGACTGCCGAACACGACGGACTGTTTTTGGTGGATCACGAACGCCTCAAAGCACTCAATGCTTTGGGCGAACTCATGATTGCCACCCGACCGGGCGGCTTTTCGGTGCGTCAAGGCGATAAACTTTGCGGCACGCGCATCATCCCGCTGGTGATCGAAAAAGAGAAGATGGCACGTGCGAAGGAAGTTGCTGGAGAAGAACCGATTTTAAAACTGCTGCCCTTCCCTGCACGGAAAGTCGGGCTGGTGACGACGGGCAATGAGGTGTATTACGGCCGTATTCAGGATACCTTTACACCGGTAATTGAAGAAAAGTTGGCAGAATACGGCGCTGTGGTGACCGAACATGTAGTATTAAACGACGATCACGAAAAGATCACCAAAGCCATCCGCGAAATGGCCGATCATGGCGTGGACTTGGTTCTTTGCACGGGCGGGATGAGCGTCGACCCGGACGACCGTACGCCGCTTGCGATTAAAAATACCGGAGCACGTATTGTAAGTTATGGCGCGCCGGTGTTGCCGGGCGCGATGTTTTTGCTCTCCTATTTGCCGGATGGACGTCCGGTCTGCGGGTTGCCCGGATGTGTGATGTATGCCAAACGCACGATTTTTGATTTGGTTTTGCCCAAGCTGATTGCCGGGGTGGAAATCAAGGCTTCGGAACTTGCGGCACTTGGAAATGGCGGCCTTTGCTTGAATTGCCCGGAATGTCAT
>CALXIC010000184.1 GCA_944388265.1 uncultured Clostridia bacterium
CCCCTATGTGCTGGCGGTGTGCGCCAATCCGGGTTTTTCCCAGGAACAGCTGGCGCGGCACATCTGCACCGATAAATCGAACGTCTGCCGCCACCTTTCCTGCCTGGAAAAACACGGCTACATCGAACGCCGCCCCGATGAAGAGGATCGCCGCGTACTGCGCGTCTATCCCACCGCGAAGATGGAAGCGCTCTTTCTCGGCGAACAGCAGGTGGCAACCGATTGGAACGCCTACCTGGCGGCGGATCTCACCGAGGAAGAACTCGACACCCTCCATCGCCTGTTAAACAAAGTCGCCGAACGCGCGCAGGCGTATGTGGACGGAAAGGAGCGTCCGAAGTGAAATCCATTCTGCGTTATCTGGAACCGTTTTACCCGCGCATGGCGGGCGGGTTTCTGGTCAAAGTTTCGGGCACGCTGCTGGAACTGCTGCTGCCGTATATCTTAAGCCACATCCTAAAAAACGTCGTCGTGCAGGAAGATCTGCGGCTGGTGATCGCCTGGGGCTGTTTGATGATCGTGCTGGCGGGGGGCGCTTGTGCGCTCAACATCATCGCCAACCGCATGGCGGTGTGGGTGTCGCGCAATTTTTCCGAACAGCTGCGGCGCGACCTCTTTGCCCGCACCCTGCGCCTCTCCGCCGCACAGACCGACGCCTTCACCATCCCGTCTTTGGAATCGCGCATCACCACCGACACCTACAACATCCACAATTTCGTCGGCATGATGCAGCGCATGGGGGTGCGCGCGCCGATTCTGCTGATCGGCGGCGTTGCCATCACCCTTTGGATGGACCGCTTTCTGGCACTCGCGATGATCGCCATGCTGCCGCTCATTTTTATCACCATCAGCCTCATCCGCAGCCGCGGGGTGCCGCTCTATCTGGCGGTACAGCGCGCCGTCGACCAGATGATCCGCGTGGTGCGCGAAGACGCCCAGGGCGTGCGCGTCATCAAAGCGCTGTCCAAAGCGCCGTTTGAACACCGCCGCTACGATGCGGTCAACCGCGCGCAGGCCAAAGAAGAAATCCACGCCGGCACCGTGACCGGCGCGGTCAATCCCGTGATGACCCTTTTGATGAACAGCGGCATCGTGCTCGTGCTGGCGCTGAGCGCTTCGCGGGTGGCAAGCCATCAGTCCGATCCGGAAACCGTCATCGCCTTTATGCAGTATTTTACGCTGATTTCCACGGCGATGATGTCGATGACCCGTATTTTTGTGATGTATACCAAGAGTGCGGCTTCCGCGCGGCGCATTGCTGAAGTGCTGGACACCCCGGCCGATTTGACCGTGCTGCCCGCCAAAGATACCTCCTTCTGTCAGGATGACAGCGCCATCCGGTTTGAAGACGTCTCCTTTTCCTACCACGAAGGGGCGCACACCCTGTCGCATCTGAGCTTTTCGGTTCCCAAGGGCGGTTCGCTCGGCATCATCGGCGCAACGGGCAGCGGCAAGTCCACCCTTGTAAAACTCCTGCTGCGCTTTTACGACCCCGACGGCGGCACCATTTATGTCGACGGACAAGATGTGCGCACCTATCCTGCCGAAGAATTGTATGAAAAATTCGGCACCACCATGCAGCAGGACTTCCTCTACGCCCACACAATTGAAGAAAACATTCGCTTTGGACGCGACCTTTCCCACGAAGACGTGGTGCGCGCCGCCAAACTGGCGCAGGCGGACGATTTCATCACCGCCTTCCCGGAAGGATACGCTCACATGCTCTCCCAAAAGGGCACCAACATTTCGGGCGGACAGAAACAGCGCATCTTGATCGCCCGCGCACTGGCGGCACACCCAGACCTGTTGATTTTGGACGACAGCTCTTCCGCCCTCGATTACCGCACCGACGCGGCTTTACGGCAGGCGCTGGCGCAGGAGGAAACGGATACCACCGTTGTCACGGTGGCGCAGCGCGTCAGCTCGGTGAAAAACTGCGGATTGATTTTGGTGCTCCACGGCGGCAAGGTTTCCGGCATGGGCACCCACGAGGAACTTCTGGCGCAGTGCGAGGAATACCGCGCCATTCAACAATCCCAGATGGGAGGTGCTCTGTTTGAGTAAGGCATCCAAACGCCCGTTTCGTTCCCACATTCTGCTGCGGCTGAGCGGGTATCTCTTGCGGTACTGGCCGCTCTTTCTGTGCGCCGTCTGCCTCACGTTTTTATCAAACCAATTGGATTTGCTGGGGCCGCGCTATTCGGGCGAAGCGATCGACGCCATCTCCAATCCGTCGGGCGTGCAGTTTGATGCGGTGTGGCAAAACATCGCCAAAATGCTCGTCTGCTATCTGGCGTCGGCGGCGCTTTCCTATCTGCTGGCGGTGTTGATGATCCGCTTAGGGCAAAAGATTGTCTACACCATGCGCCGCGAACTCTTTGAAAAGCTGACCTCCCTCCCGGTGGGCTATTTTGACACCCACGCCACCGGCGACATCGTCAGCCGCATTTCCTACGACATCGACACCGTCAACGCCTCGCTGTCGCAGGATTTGGTGCAGGTGATGACGAGTGTTTATACCGTGCTGGGGTCTCTGATCTTCATGTGGCAGATTTCCCCGCCGCTGATTCTGGTTTTTGTCGTGACCGTGCCGGTGTCGATCCTCTTCACCCGCTTCCGCGCCAAAAAGGTGCGCCCCCTCTTCCACAAGCGTTCCCAAAAGCTGGGCGAACTCAACGGCTACGCGGAAGAGATGCTCCCCGGCTGCCGCACCATTCAGGCGTACCACCGCGAGGAGGAGATGGGGCGGCGCTTCAACGAGCACAACACCGACGCGATGAACGCCTACTACAACGCCGAATACTACGGCGCTACGTTAGGCCCGTCGGTCAACTTCATCACCAATCTCTCGATCGCGCTGATTATGACCTTCGGCGGCGCGCTTTACCTCTACTCCCAAAACGGCACGGTGGCAAAAGGCTCGATCTTCTTCCTCACCCTCGGCGGCGTGGCGCAGTTTGTGCAGTACGCGCGCAAGTTTTCGGGGCCGATCAACGAATTTGCAAACATCCTAAACGAATTCCAGTCCGCATTTTCGGCGGCGGAACGGGTGTTTCGCATCATCGACGAAACGCCGGAGCCGCCCGATGCGCCCGACGCCGTCTCCCTGCAGTCGGTCAAGGGATCGGTTTCGGTCGAGCACGTTTCCTTCGGCTACAACGACAGCAAGGAGATTTTGCATGACGTCAGTTTTTCGGCTTCCCCCGGCGAGACGATTGCCATCGTCGGCCCCACCGGCGCCGGTAAAACGACCATCATCAACCTCTTGATGCGCTTTTACGACTGTTCTTCGGGACGCATCACGGTGGATCAAACCGACATCCGAAACATCAAGCGCGGATCGCTGCGTCAGGCGTACACCATGGTCTTGCAGGACACCTGGCTCTTTCACGGCACCATTTTGGAAAACATCCGCTACGGCCGGGAAAACGCCACCGACGAGGAAGTGAAACAGGCGGCTCACGCCGCCCGCATCGACACCTTCATCGACCAGCTGCCCGACGGATACCAAACGATTTTGTCGGACGGGGGCGTCAACCTCTCGAAAGGGCAGCGCCAGCTCATCACCATTGCGCGGGCGATGCTCTCCGACGCGCCGATGCTCATTTTGGACGAAGCCACCTCCAACGTCGATTCCCGCACCGAAGTGCAGATTCAGGAAGCGATGGGCGAACTGCGCAAGGGGCGTACCAGCTTCATCATCGCGCACCGCCTCTCCACCATCCAAAACGCCGACTGCATCTTAGTGCTGAAAGACGGACGCATCCTCGAACGGGGCACCCACGACGATCTCATGCGCCAAAACGGGTTTTACCGCTCGCTTTACGATTCGCAGTTTTTGTAAAACCAAAAATCGCCTCTTGACAAGCGCCCATGCGTCCGATATAATGAAACCACATTCATTCATTTTTTAAGAAAGAGGTTCTCAAAGCATCATGAGCGCAGACGGCGACCCGGATCGAGAAGCGAACAATCGAATGATACAAGGCACAGTGCCCATCAGACCCATTTGGTTCTGATTGGTTGACTGTGCCTTTTTTTCGTTGGACTCTGGCGGAGAATCGGAAAGAACGAGGTGTTTTTGTGGAAGGTTCCATTGGACAGATGTTGTTGTTGCAGCTGGTGCTGATTGCGTTAAACGCGATCTTTGCCTGCGCAGAAATTGCAGTCATCTCCATGAACGAAACGAAATTGGATAAACTGGCAAACGAGGGCAACAAGCGCGCCAAGCGCTTAAAGCTCCTCACGGCACAGCCTGCGCGCTTTTTGGCGACGATTCAGGTAGCCATCACCCTGTCCGGCTTTTTGGGCAGTGCATTCGCGGCGGAAAACTTTTCCGACGTGCTGGTTCAGGGGCTGCTGTCGCTGGGAGTTCCGATTCCGGAACGCACGCTCGACACCATTGCCGTTGTGGTCATCACCCTCATCCTTTCGTACATCACCCTGATCTTCGGCGAACTGGTGCCCAAGCGGATCGCGATGAACAAGACCGAACAGATTGCACTGGGCATTTCCGGCCTGGTGTACGGCATTTCCAAACTCTTTGCGCCGCTGGTGTGGCTGCTTTCGGCTTCCACCAACGGGGTGCTCCGGCTGTGCGGCATTGACCCCACCGAAGAAGAGGAAGCCGTCAGCGAAGAAGAAATCCGCATGATGGTCGACGCAGGCGGCCAGAAGGGCGCCATCGACCAGAAAGAACAGGAATTCATCCAAAACGTCTTTGAATTTGACGACCTCACCGCCGGGGAAATCTCCACCCACCGCACCGAAATCGACCTGTTGTGGATGGACGATCCGATCGAAACCTGGACGAAAACCATCCATCAGGCGCGCCACACCCGCTATCCGGTGTGCGGCGATTCCGCCGACCAGGTGGTGGGCGTCTTAAACGCCAAAGACTTCTTCCGCCTGCTGGATCAGGGGCGGGACGTTATTTTGGAAAAGGCGATCAAACCCGCCTACTTCGTCCCCGAAAACGTCAAAGCCGACGTGCTCTTCCAGAACATGCGCCGCGGGCACAAATCGCTGGCGGTGGTGCTCGATGAATACGGCGGCATGGTCGGGATTGTGACCATCAGCGACCTGTTGGAACAGCTGGTCGGCGCATTGGAAGACGACGAACCGGACGACGGCACCGATCCGCAGATCTTCCAGATCGGCGAAAACAGCTTCGGCGTGCGCGGCAACATCGAACTCGACGAGCTGGAACGCACCGCCGGCGCGCCCTTTGCCGACCGCGGCGAATCGGACACCCTGACCGGGCTGGTCTTTAACACGATGGAAATGATCTTGGGCGACGGCGTGCAGGACGTGACGCTCCGCTGCGACCCGTATGACATTCACGTGCGCTCGGTGCGCCATCATCAGATTACCGATGCGGTCATCACCCTGCGTCCCGAAGCACCGTCTGCGGAAAAAGACAAAGAGAACGACGAGGAAAAGGAAGAAAAACACGCTTCTTCCGGCAAAGCATAACACTCATTCCTTGGATACGAAAAACACTCCGGCTAGCCGATGCTAGCCGGAGTGTTTTCTTTCGCTTATATTTTATACCATCGAATTTTTCTTT
>CALXIC010000185.1 GCA_944388265.1 uncultured Clostridia bacterium
GTTGCTGCTGGGGGATATCGTGAACACCCATGCGCCGTTTTTGTCGCAGCATTTGGCAAGCCTCGGCATCAATGTATATTATCAGACGGTCGTGGGGGACAACAACGCCCGCTTTACCGCAGTGTTAAAACAAGCACTCGAACGGAGCGATTTGATTGTGCTGACCGGCGGTCTTGGGCCGACAACCGATGATTTGACCAAGGAAACGGCAGCCGCCTTGCTGGGGCTGGAACTGTCGCTCGATGAAACGGTGGCGGCGCGCTTGAAGGATTATTTTGTCCGCACGGGTAAACCGATGACCCCGAATAACCTCAAGCAGGCGATGGTCCCGAAGGGCGCCCATCTGTTGCAAAACGACTGGGGCACAGCGCCCGGGCTGATTTTGGAAAAAGGGGAAAAAACGCTCATCTTGCTGCCCGGTCCGCCGCGGGAACTGCGCCCGATGTTTTTGACGAGGGTGAAGCCGTGGCTGGAACAGAAAACCGCCTCGACGATCCGCTCCTGCGAAGTGCGCATTTACGGGATCGGGGAATCGGAACTGGAAAGCCGGATGGAAGATCTGGTGCAGTCCACCGATCCGACGGTGGCTTTGTACTGCAAAGACGGCGAAGTGCTGGCGCGGGTCACGGCAAAAGCGGCGGATGAATCGTCCGCCCTCCAAAAAATCGATGCGATGGTGGATACCCTGCGCGACCGTTTCGGTACGATGGTTTACGGCATCAATCAAAACAGCCTGCAAGAGGTTTTGGTCCAGCTTTTGCTGAAACGTCATCAGACCATCGCCACGGCGGAAAGCTGTACCGGCGGCATGCTCGCGTCGTGGATTACCGAAATTTCCGGTTCGTCCGCCATCTTTGAGATGGGGGCGGTCACCTATGCCAACCGCATCAAGGAACAACTGCTCGGCGTTTCGAAAGAGACACTGGATCAATACGGCGCGGTGAGCGAGCAGACCGCCCGCGAAATGGCCGAAGGGCTTTCGAAGGTCAGCGGCGCTGATTTTGCGGTGTCCATCACCGGCATTGCGGGTCCCACCGGCGGAACGGAAGAAAAACCGGTCGGCACGGTTTATATCGGGGTTGCGCACCGGGGCAAAGTGTGGGTGACGCACAATCTCTTTGCCCGCAGTCATGCGGAGCGCCAGTACATCCGCAAGCTTTCCTGTTTGAAAGCGCTGGATATGGTGCGTCAAACGTTGTTAAATCCGTCTATTTTCGAGGAAAATTACCGCTGAACTCTTGCGTATTTTGAACAAATACAGTATAATGGAGAAAATTGCTTTTTGCAGAATAACAGGAGGAAGGATCGTATGACTACGATTACCCAAAAACCGTTCGGCGTGGTGGACGGAGTTGCCAACACGCTGTATACGCTCAAAAACAATCAGCTGGAAGTCGACGTCATGACCTATGGTGCAACGCTGGTTGCCATCCGTACGCCGGATAAAAACGGCAAGGTGCTGGATGTGCTCTGCGGCTATGATACCGTAGAAGAATACCGCTCGCACGGCGGTTATCTCGGCGCGGTCATCGGACGAAACGGCAACCGTATTGCGGATGCCAGATTCGTGCTGGGCGGCAAAACCTATCAGATCGAAAAAAATGAAGGCAACAACAACCTTCACGGCGGCCCCACCGGCTTTGACACCAAGATGTGGTCGATGAGCGAAGAAGACGGCAAACTGGTTTGCCGCTACGTATCGCCGGACGGCGAATGCGGCTTCCCGGGACAGGCGGCGGTCACCGTCACCTATTCGCTGTCGGAAGAAGGCGGGCTGAAGCTCGATTATTACGCAACTTGCGACAAAGACACCGTCATGAACCTTACGAATCATGCGTACTTTAACCTCAACGGACAGGGAAGCGGGAAGATCACCGGCCATCAGATGAAACTCTATGCGGACTTCTATACGCCGGTGGACGAAAACTGCTGCCCGACCGGTGAAGTGGCTCCGGTTGCCGGAACGGTGTTCGATTTCACCGATTTCCGCGTGATCGGCAAAGACATCGATCAGGTGCCGGACATTGCGATCACTTCCGGCTACGACCACAACTTTGTGCTGAATACCCGTGAACAGGAACTGACGCTCGCGGCAGAAACCATCGGCGATGTTTCCGGTATCCGGATGAAGACCTTTACCACCAAACCTGCCATTCAGTTCTATGCCGGCAATCTGATGGATGAATGCCCGGCGAAGAACGGTGCGGAATACAAAAAACGCTACGGCTTCTGCCTGGAAACGCAGGTTTCCCCGAACTGCCTGGCGCATCCGCATTTGGGCAACGCGGTGCTCAAAAAAGGCGACGTTTATCACGACTGCACGGTATATCAGTTCTCGGCGGAATCCTGATCCTGATTCAGAGGATCCTTCCAAAAAGGGTCCTCTGTATTTTTTGCTCTTTTTGCCACGTGACAAATTTGCGGAGAATTACACAATTCTTTCACAGAAATTCCATCAATTTGATGGAAAATGTTCTTAAAATATGCTATATTAGTACTTGCTGAATGCGAAGCCCTGCTTCGATTTTCATAAAGTCATAAAATTTGGAGGGATACCCAATGATCGAAATCAAAAACCTGACCAAGCGTTACGGGGACAAGACGGCGGTCGACAATGTCTCGTTCACGGTCAACGATGGCGAGATTTTGGGTTTTTTGGGTCCGAACGGCGCTGGTAAGTCCACCACGATGAACATTCTCACCGGGTACTTGTCGGCAACCGAAGGACAGTGCATCATCGGCGGTCATGACATTTTGGAAGAACCGACCGAAGCCAAAAAGAAGATCGGCTATCTGCCGGAACATCCGCCGCTTTATATGGACATGACGGTGGACGAATATCTGAGCTTTATGTACGACCTGAAAAAGGTGAAGGTTCGTGCATCCAAAAAAGCGCACATCTCGGCAATCTGCGATCTGGTGCGCATCACCGAAGTGCGCGGACGCGTCATCAAACATCTGTCGAAAGGTTATAAACAGCGTGTCGGCATTGCGCAGGCGCTTTTGGGCAATCCGGAAGTGCTCATTCTGGACGAACCGACCGTTGGTCTGGACCCGAAACAGATCATTGAAATTCGTACGCTGATTGAAAACCTGAGCCAAAACCACACGGTCATCCTTTCTTCCCATATTCTGTCGGAAATTCAGGCCGTGTGCGACCGCGTCATCGTCATCAGCCGCGGCAAGATCGTGGCGGACGATACCGAAGAAAACCTTTCCAACCGCCTGTCGAAGGACTTCCGTTACGAAATCCGTGTCGAAGGACCGCGCAAAGAAGTGCAGCAGCTGCTGGAAACCATGCCGCAGATGAAGGAAGTGCTCTTCAACGGCGAAAAGGAAAAGGGTGTCTTTGAATTCCAGGTGGAAGCGAAAGGAAACATCGACATTCGCCGCGAAATGATCAAACGCATCAACGAACGCGGTTGGATGATTCTGGGACTCAGAAGCAGTGCAATGACCCTCGAAGACATCTTCCTCCAGCTCACCAACGATACGTATGCGGACGAAAAAGCGCCGGTGGAACCGGAAACGGAAGCCGCAGAGGCTGAACTCGGCGTGGAAGAATCGGTGGAAGAAGTCTTCAGCGCAATGGAAGAAGCTGCTGTGGAAGAATCGGTGCCGGTGGACGCTTCCGCTGAGGACAACAAAGAGGAGGAATCGTAATGAGTGCCATTTTCCGCAGAGAACTGCAGTCTTATTTTAAAGGACCGCTGGGATACATCTATCTTGCCATCATCTTTTTCTTCGGCGGCATGTATCTGCAATATCAGGTGGGATCGGTCCAAACCAATGAAATTTCCACCATTTTCAGCAACATGTTTTCCATCGTTTTGTTCACCACCCCGCTGTTGACGATGCGTTTGATGAGTGAAGACAACCGTCAGAAAACCGACCAGGCGCTGTTGACCGCTCCGGTCTCGCTGGGCGGCATCATCTGGGGCAAATTCTTGGCAGCGTTTATGCTGTTTTTCATCGGGATCTGCAGCACGTTTGTGTACTTCATCGTGCTGAGCGCGATGTCTTCGCCGGACTGGACGATGTTTGCCGGGAACTTTGTCGGCATGCTGCTGTTGGGCGCTGCGCTGATTGCCATCGGTTTGTTCCTTTCGGCCATGACCGAAAGCCAGATGATCGCGGCAATTTCCGCGTTTGCAGTGATGTTTTTGGTCATGATGCTGGATTCCATCGCGGCGATTTTGCCCACCCAGCTTTCTTTCCTGTCCGCTGCTATTGCAGCGCTGTCGTTTATGACGCCTTATAATGACTTTACCTCCGGGATTCTGGACGCATCAAACATCGTCTATTTCATCAGTGTGGCGGTCGTTTTCAACTATTTTGCGATCCGTGTGCTGGAAAAGAAACGCTGGAGCTAAGGAGAAACCATCATGAAAAAGAATCAAGAAAATCGTCCGGCTGCGGCAGAAGAAACGAAAGAAGCAGCAGTAAGCTCTGCGGTTTCGGAAACTTCGGATGCACCGAAAAAACCAAAGAAAAAGAAATCGAGTCTTGCTAAAAAATTAAACAGCCGCCGCTTTAAACACGGCACGATGGCAACGGTGATGACCATTGTCATGGTAGCGGTTGTGGTGCTCTTAAACGTCATTGTTTCGCTGGTGCAGGACCGCTTGCCCACCGTCGACTTGACGAGCGACAACATCTATCAGCTGACCGATGACTCCATCGATTATCTCAAAGAGATGGATCAGGAAGTCTCCATTACCGTTTGTGCGACGGAAGAAGATCTCGCCGCCAGCACCTACGGCAAACAGATTACCGAAATCATCAACGACTACGCAAAGTACAATTCCAAGATCAAGGTGGAATATATCGATTTGCTGAAAAACCCGGAAATTTCGACCGAATATTCCGATTACGGCGTGACCACCTATTCGATCATTGTGGAATCGGACAAGCGCATCAAAGTGGCTTCGGTCAACGACTGCATCGAATCGTCGACGGACCAGTCGACTTACCAGACCACCTATCAGTCGGTGGCAGAACAGGTGATGACCTCGGCCATCATGTACGTGACGGAAGACTCCGTCATGAAAGCGGCCGTTTTGACGGGCCATACCGAAGACGGCTGCGATGGCATGACCGATATTTTGCAGACCAATAACTATGAAGTGTCGGAACTCAACATCACCACCGAAGAACTCAGCGATGAATACGATATCGCCTGCATCTATGCGCCGACGACCGACTATACGGCGGAAGAACTCGCAAAACTGGATGCGTTCCTCGATAACGATGGGGAGTTCAATAAAACCCTCATTTACATCGCAGCTTACGACCAGCCGGAACTGCCGAATCTGAACAGCTTCCTCAACGAATGGGGCATTTCGGTCGACAGCGGCCTGTTGGTGGAAACCAACACCTCCAACGTTTACGACGGACAGGGCTTCTTGTTCTCGGCAAACTACAATGAAGATTCCGAAAACCTTGCCGAATACGTTGAAAATCTGCGCAACGCAGGCTTGCCGTATTTGACCTACTACTGCCGTCCGCTGTCGCTCACGTTTGAAGAATCCGGCAACCGTACCGCAGAACTGCTGCTCACCTCCCCGTCTACGACGGTGGTGTATCCGACCGAGGATAACGAAGATTTCGATATCAATACCGCAGAACAGGCATCGCATGGTGTCGTTGCATTGGGTTACCGTGTGAAATACGACGGAACGGTCAAACATCAGTCCAACGTGCTGGTGTATGGCTCGGTTGGCGACTTTGCTTCTACTTTGATTGAAAGCAGCAACTACAACAACAATGAATTGAGCGTCAACATGGTCAACACCCTCTCCGGCAGAGAAGAAAGTGTCAGCATCGTTGGGGTCAGCTTTGATGCAGAAAAACTGACGATGACTGCGCAGAGCTATTATGCGATCTTCATCGTGTTTGTCATTCTTGTCCCGATCGTTACGCTCTTGATTGGCATTGTGGTCTGGATGCGCAGGAGGCATAAATAATCGATGAACAAAAAGATTAAAACATTATTGCTGGCGCTCGGCGGCGTGATTGTGCTGGTCGCCGTACTGCTGGCACTGCTCTTGACCAAACCGGAGGAAGATTCAGAGACGGAAGAATCTTCTTCCGCCGCTTCGGACGAAGGCATTTCGCTGGTGGATGAAAGCATCGATGATTTGAAACAGCTCAAAATCACCAACGAAAGCGGCTCCTTTGAAATTCTTCCGGAAACCACGACCGAAACCAACGATGACGGGGAAGAAGAGGAAGTCACCCGCTATATTGTGCAGGAACTCAAGGACTATTCCCAGAGCACGACCAGTGCGCGTGCACTCATCAATCCGCTGATTATGCTGTCTGCGGATTCCAAAGTGAGCGACGGCGTGGACGATCTGTCCAAATATGGATTGGACAAACCGCTCGCTACGGCAGAATGGACCTGCGGGGACAACTCCTATGCGCTGAAACTTGGCATGCACAACGAAGCGGCCGGCGAGTATTACTTCATGCTCGACGGCGACGAAGCGCTTTACACCATGTCGGAATCCAGCGCAGAACTGCTGCTCGACAGTGCCTTTTCCTACATCGAAACCAAATTGACCGAATCGGGAGACAGCAGCACCGGTACCTACCCGGCAATGGATATGCTCAAAATTATCCGTCCGGATTTGGACGAACCGATTGTGCTTGAACCGTATGAATCGGAAGAGGATGACGCGCTTCGTTCCTACAACTCCAACTATGTGCTCACCAGCCCGATCCACTCCGAACTGAACTACTATGTGGAAGAAGAATATCTCCCCACGCTGTTTGGTTTGAGCGCAGAAGAAGCGGTGGGGTACTACGATGAAGCAGAAGCCGCAAACTTTGGATTTGATGAACCGGCTGCCGTGCTGGAAATGAACTACGAAGGCGGCGATGTGACGCTTACCGTCGGCAGTGAAGTGCCGATGGCTGTGACGGAAGATGGGGAAGACGAGGACGCAACCGTTTACCGCTATCTGCTGGTGAACAACAACGGTCTCCTCTATACCATTGCGGAAAGCGATCTCGATTTCCTGAATTGGATGCCGGATGATCTGATCACCACCTTGCCGATTTTGCCCAACATCGTGACGCTGTCTTCGCTGGAAGTGGAATTGGACGGACAGTCCTATACCTTTGACATCGTCAATGAATACGATGAAGAGAGCGAAACCGATAAGACGACCGGCGTCTCCTATAATGGAGAAGAGCTGGACCTCGACATCTTCAAGAAATACTATCAGCTGGCGATTTCTTCGTCGGTAGAAAACATCAACCTGGATGATAACGATGCAGATCCGCTGCTGACGATTACCTTCAACTATACGGAAGGCGGCAGTGAATCGATTGCATTCTATCCGATGGAATCGGATTCCCGCCGGATGCAGGTGGCGGTCAACGGAGAACTGACTTACGAAGGGCGCATTGCCTATATCGAAAAAGTTCGCACCGAGACGGAACACCTCCTCAACGGGGAAACCGTGGATATCGACTGGTAAGAACAAAAAAGAGCTTCCGATCTCTCGGAAGCTCTTTTTGCGCTTTGTTGTGCAAGGGGCTTTGTGGCAGGGACAATTTTATCCATTGTGCCAAAACTCGTGGGATCGCAGGGAAAAACACTGGAAAAATAGCAGAAACAGGATTATAATATCAAATTGAGTATATGGCATTTTTTGAGGTAAGATAGAGAAAAGGGGTAATAAAATTGGTCCGGAATGATTTGAGAAATATTGCAATCGTTGCTCACGTTGACCACGGCAAGACCACGCTGGTCGATGAAATGCTCAAACAAAGCGGTGCATTTCGCGACAATCAGGTCGTGCAGGACCGCGTGATGGATAATAACGATTTGGAACGCGAACGTGGGATTACCATTCTTGCAAAAAATACGTCGGCTTTTTATAAAGGTGTGAAAGTCAACATCATCGATACGCCTGGGCATGCGGATTTCGGCGGCGAAGTGGAACGTGTCTTGAAAATGGTCAACGGCGTTTTGCTTTTGGTCGACAGCTTTGAAGGCACCATGCCCCAGACTCGTTTTGTGCTTCAGAAAGCGCTGGAACTGGGACATAAGATCATCATCGTCGTCAATAAAATTGACCGTCCGGATGCACGTTTGGGCGAAGTGGAAGACGAAGTGCTGGAACTGTTGATGGATCTGGATGCGACCGATGAACAGCTCGACAGCCCGATCGTCTACTGCTCCGGCCGTGAAGGGACGGCAACCCTGGATTACAACCAGCCGGGCACCGATTTGGCGCCGCTCTTTGATACCATTTTGGAACACATCCCGGCGCCGGAAGGCGATCCGGACGAACCGTTCCAGATGTTGGTGTCCTCCATCGACTACAACGAATATGTCGGCCGTATCGGCATCGGCTGCATCGGACGCGGACGTGTCAAACAGGGTCAGGAAGTGATGGTCTGCGACTATCATAACCCGAACCGCCGCTATAAAGGGAAAATCGTCAATCTGTATCAGATCGACAACCTGCGCCGCGACCCGTGTGAAACCGCTTGCTGCGGCGATATTGTCTGCGTGTCCGGTATTGCGGATTTGACCATCGGCGATACGCTCTGCGATCCGGCTTCGGTCGAACCGATTGAATTCCAGGCGATTTCTCAGCCGACGATTGAAATGACCTTCTCGGTCAACAATTCGCCGTTTGCCGGCCGGGACGGCAAATTTGTCACCAGCCGTCAGATCCGCGAACGTTTGCAGCGCGAACTGTTGAAAGACGTATCGCTGCGTGTGAGCGATACCGATACCACCGACAGCTTTTTGGTGGCGGGCCGTGGGGAAATGCATCTCTCCATTTTGATTGAAACGATGCGCCGTGAAGGATATGAACTTCAGGTTTCCACCCCGCGCGTATTGTTCCGCACCATCGACGGCAAAAAATGCGAACCGATCGAACGTTTGGTAGTGGACGTGCCGGAAGAATATATGGGTTCCGTCATGGAAAAGATGGGGCTGCGCAAAGGCGAACTGCAGCATATGCAGCCGCAGGGCAACCGGATGCGCATGGAATTTTTGGTGCCGTCGCGTGGGCTGTTCGGTTATAAAAACGAATTTTAGACCGACACCCAGGGCGAAGGCATTATGAGCTCGGTAGTTGAATGCTATCAGCCGTTGAAGGGAACGATTCAAAAACGCACCACCGGCTCGCTGATCT
>CALXIC010000186.1 GCA_944388265.1 uncultured Clostridia bacterium
GGCGGATTGCGTCCGTTTCCGGTCATTTGTCCAACACCGATGCGGCACAAGAGCTGATTCATTTGGCAAAAAGCGGCACCAGCCGGTTTGTATTGGGTCATTTAAGCCCGGAAAACAACCGGCCGGAATTGGCGTATCAGCAGGCGGTGCTGGCGCTTTCCACCGAAGGGCTGGTTCTTGACCGCGATTATACGCTGATGGTGGCGCCCAAAACGGGAATTGGACAACTGGTAACGCTTTGAACAGGAGAAAAAGATGCTGACGGTTCAGATTATTTGTGTGGGGAAATTGAAGGAAGGATATTTGCAGCAGGCGTCTGCCGAGTATCAGAAACGCTTGGGGGCATTTTGCCGGCTGCAGATTGTGGAACTGCCGGAATATAAACTACCGCAGAATCCTTCTGCCGCGCAGATTCAAAAGGGCATCGAACAGGAAGGTCAGTCGATTCTCCATGCAATGCAGAAATCGCAGGCTTTTCAAATTCCGCTTTGTATTGAGGGGAAAGAACGCTCGTCGGAACAGCTGGCGCAGCTGCTTTCGCAGGCGGCGCTGGAAGGGAACAGCACGGTCAATTTTATCATCGGCGGTTCCTATGGGTTGGCCGATGCGGTGAAAGCACAGGGGAACGTGCGCCTTTCGATGTCGCCGATGACCTTTCCGCATCAGCTGGCGCGCATCATGTTATTGGAACAGATCTACCGTGCATTTCAGATCAATGCCGGCGGAAAATACCACAAATAAGTTTTTTGAAAAAAATTCAAAAAAGTACTTGACATTTTATGGCGCACGTGGTATTATATACAAGCTGAGTCAAGCAAATGAAAAAAAGCTCGAACGAAGCGCAATACGCGAGGGTGGCGGAATTGGCAGACGCGCTAGATTCAGGTTCTAGTGGTAGCAATACTGTGTGGGTTCAAGTCCCATCCTTCGCACCAAAGTATGCAGATACTTTTCGTGTTTGCATACTTTATTTATGAGGGTGTAGCTCAGCTGGTTAGAGTACCTGCTTGACATGCAGGGGGTCGATGGTTCGAGTCCATTCATCCTCACCAGAAAAGTATGTAACTGTAAAGTTACATGCTTTTTTCATAGGCGGGTGTAGTTTAGTGGTAGAACACCAGCTTCCCAAGCTGGCTGTGTGGGTTCGATTCCCATCATCCGCTCCAGATAATGACCTCGGCCAATGTGCCGGGGTTTTCTTTTTGCCCGAATGAAAATGCCGGTGACGATGCTTGTAGTCGTCACCGGCATTTTTACATGAGAGTGTGTTGGTTCATGGACAAGCATCCTTTCCTAGGAATGCTCCTTTTCCGGACAGTAGAAAAAGAATGCAGTCTGACGCGGTATCTATGGGATTTTGTGGCTATCGCGCACGGATTATACCGCAGGCGATTTTGGCTCCGGCATTTCCGGACGGCTGGGTGGTAAAGTCATCCGGGTCCCGGTGGATCACGATGGCGCGGCCAAGCACTTCTTTGAGCGTGAAGCGGTTGGTCAGCACGGTTAAGTACGCGTATCCTTTGCAGCCGAACAGCGGCGGCAGATCGCCCGCATGGCAGGGATGCATGCGCTGGTACGGGTTCCAGTGTCCGCCGGTTTGATGAAACGGGTTTTGGGAATCTTGACTCGAACAATCCCCTTCGTGAATGTGAAACGCGAAAATGTTTGGCTTGTCCGGACCGTCGTCCGGCAGACCGCAGATTTCAGCCATCAAAAGCACGCCGTTTTGACGCTGCTGAAAATGAACAATGCCCCGCAAATTTGGAAAATCCCGATTGCCGCAAATCCGTGCAGAAGCCCGTTCACAGATCGGGTATTTTGGATGATTCATGGTAACTCCCCCTTTGGATTTACCATATGCGGCGTTAAGGGAAAAAAGACTGACAGCCATAAATTTTGCTTGTTTGAGGTTTACAAAACGGTTTCGGTTTATGAAAAACTTTACCGATCATAGCTTATGATATTTCCACTTTATGCAAATTTGGAGTATATATGAAATACAGGTTTCAAAAAATCCATTGGCCGATTGGATAAAGGAAGCATCGTTTTGAGTCAGAGAAAGGTCAAAATGGACAAAAACCGGTCATTTTTGCTTTGTTTGTACTTTTCGAACGGACAAATTTATGTTATACTTAATTCATATACCGTTTAGAAAAGGGTTCGATGGAGGGTCTCATGGGGCAGTTTGCGGCTGGTTTCAAAAAATGGATGGTGATTGCAGCCGGTCTTGCCATGTTGCTGGTTGTTCTTTTGGTGAGTCAGTTTTTGATTTTCGAAAAGGATGAGGGATATCAGGCAACGGCCTTTGCCATGGGATCCTACGTGCAGCAAACACTGTATGGAACAGATGCAGAAGAGGTTTCGTCCGACGCAGCACATGCGGTGACGGAATTGGAACAGCTGATTTCCTGGCGGGTGGATGGTTCGGATATTGCCGCACTCAATCAAGCCGCGGGGGAAGAAGCGGTGCAGCTGGATGTTCGCACGATGGATGTGCTAAGCCGGGCGCTTTCGGTTGCGCAGGCGACAAACGGCGCTTACGACCCCACCGTGCTGCCGGTGAGTTCTCTCTGGAATTTTGATACCGATGAACCCATGCTCCCCGATCAAGTGGATCTTTTGGATTCGCTGGAGAATGTTGGTTACGGTTTTTTGACAATGAATGAAGCAGCGCAGACTGCTTCCTTGGCGCACCAGGGAAACGGTGTGGATCTGGGCGGAATCGGAAAAGGTGCTGCCTGCGACGCGGCGGTGGAAGTCTACCGTGCATCGGATGTGGATGCCGCCATCGTAGCGGTGGGCGGCAGCATCGGGCTTTACGGGAGCAAGCCGGACGGGTCGGACTGGCTGGTTGCGGTGCGTGATCCCAACGGAACACAAAACGATTCGCTGGGCGTACTGGCGTTGCAGGATGGGTTTGTTTCCACCTCCGGCAGCTATGAAAAAACCTTCACGGTGGATGGGCAGACGTATCATCATCTGTTGGATCCAAACACCGGATATCCGGCGCAGAGCGATTTGGTTTCGGTCACGGTCGTTTGCGAAAACGGCGCACTCAGCGACGCGCTGGCAACCGCTTGCTTTGTGCTGGGATTGGAAGACAGCCTTCCGGTGCTTCGTGCCTTTGACGCCGAGGCGCTTTTCATCGATCAGGAAAACCGCATCACCATTGCCGGGGATTTGTCGTTTGAACTTCGCAGTTCTTCGTATACCGTTTCCCGGCAGGAACTGTGAGCGGCCGTTTCCCGCTCTTTCGCAAGCGGGATTTACTCGTCTTTTTGGTGGCGTTTTTGCTTGCGGCAGCCGGTTTTTGGCGCTGGATTCCTTCGGATGACGCGCTCATCGCCGTGGTCGAACAAAACGGCGAGGTGGTCAAGCGCGTCGATCTGGAACGTGTGACCGAACCGGAAACGCTCACACTGGAAGGAGATGTGACGGTAACCGTGCTGTTTGAACCGGGACAGGTGTCGATCACAAATTCCGATTGTCCCGATCAGGTTTGCGTGCGTACCGGGGTGCTCACCCGCTCCGGACAAAGTGCCGTCTGCCTGCCCGCACGGGTGGCTGTGCGCATCGAAGGGGAAAACGCATCGGGCGCAGACGGCATGACGGGATAGGATGAAGTTATGAAATCTTCGGCGAGATTTGTCGCGTTTACAGGCATTTTGGCGGCGTTGTCTTTGATTCTTTCCATGCTGGAAAATTTGCTGCCGCCGGTGCCGGGCATGCCGCCCGGCGCCAAACTTGGTTTATCGAATATTGTCAGCATGTATGCGGCGGGCAGCATGGGGCTGATGCCGGCGCTCGCGCTGGCGCTCACGAAGGGGATTTTTTCCTTTGTGACCCGCGGGGTCACCGCAGGGCTGATGAGCACCTCGGGTGCTGTTTGCAGCACCCTGGTGGTGTGGCTGCTGCTTGGAAAATGCCGCTTTGGCCTCATGGGCGCCAGTGCCGCCGGCGCTTTGGCGCACAACGGCGCACAGTTGATGGTGGCTTATCTGCTGACCTCTTCGGCGGTGCTGTATTATGCGCCGGTGTTGGTGCTTTTGGGTACCGCATCCGGTGTGGTGACCGCCCTTGCGCTCCACGCGGTCTTTCAGCCGCTGGAGAGATTGCGCCAAACCGGGTGGTAGTTTGCCACCACAGGAAAATTGGATTCATCACGGGCATATTTTGTCTGTGTGAAAATCAATAAACGGCGGGAAACCGCTTTTTAGAAGATAGGAGGAATGGAACGGATGGAATTGACGTTTCCCAAAAAACCCTTCCGCACACACGGCGGGGCACGGGTACCCCATCACAAAAACACCAGCCAGATTCCCACGGCTGTCCTTCCAACACCGAAACAGGTCGTTATTCCGATGCAGCAGCATATCGGAGCGCCCTGTAAACCGTTGGTGAAAAAAGGCGACCATGTGTATCTGGGTCAAAAAATCGGCGACTCGGACGCTTTTGTCAGCGCTCCGATTCACGCCAGCATTTCGGGGACGGTTTCGGCCGTTCAGCAAATCATGCTGCCGGGCGGACAGATGTCGGATACCGTGGTGATTGATTCCGATGGATTGATGGAAGCTGATCCGTCGATTCAGCCGCCGGTCATCAACAATTATGAGGACTTTCTGGCAGCCGTTCGGGCATCCGGGCTGGTCGGTCTTGGCGGGGCTGGATTTCCGGCTCATGTGAAACTCAAACCGGCAGGAAAGATTGATACCCTGATTGTCAACGCTGCGGAATGTGAACCGTATGTCACCGCGGACCATCGCGGCGCACTGGAAGATGCAGGTGCGGTGTTGGACGGCGTGCATGCGGTGAAAAAGATGCTTGGCATTGAACGGGTGCTCATCGGGGTGGAAGGCAACAAACCCGATGTTATCAAGCTGTTGTCCAAACAGGCGAAGGATGATTCCCGCGATCCCAATCATCAGGTGCGGGTGCTGACGCTCAAAACCCGCTACCCGCAGGGCGCAGAAAAAGTGTTGGTGGAAGCCTGCACCGGACGCCGCGTGCCGACCGGAAAACTGCCGGCGGATGTCGGATGTCTGGTGATGAACATCACCTCGATCGCATTTCTCGGGAATTACCTGCGCACTGGGATGCCGCTGGTGCAAAAGCGCGTGACCTTTGACGGCGGCGCGATTGCCAATGCGAAAAACGTGATGGTGCCGATCGGTACCCGTATCGGTGATGTGGTAGAATTTTTGGGCGGATATGCCAAACCGCCGAAAAAGATTTTGATGGGCGGCCCGATGATGGGCATTGCTCTGACGGACGATTCTTTGCCGGTGCTCAAGCAAAACAACGCCATTTTGGCGTTTGACGAACAGCAGGCGAAACTGCCTGAACCAACGGCCTGCATTCGCTGCGGACGCTGCGTGCAGAGCTGCCCGATGCTGTTGGTGCCCACGCTGCTCGAGCAGTACACCGAGCAAAAGAATGTGGAAGAGCTGCAAAAACGCGGCATTATGACCTGTATGGAATGCGGCAGCTGTGCCTTTAACTGTCCGGCAAACCGCCGTCTGGTTCATTCCATTCGGTTGGGCAAATCTTATGTGAAAAAAGCAGGAGGGAAACGCTGATGGAGAAATTGATTGTCTCGTCTTCGCCGCACATTCGAAGCGGCGCGTCCACCCAGCGCATCATGCTGGATGTGATCATTGCACTCTGTCCGGCGCTCGTTGCTTCCTTTGTCTTTTTTGGACCGCGCGCGCTGGTGCTGGTTGCGGTGACGGTGTTGTCCTGTGTGCTCAGTGAATACATCAGCCGCAGGGTGATGAAGCGGAAAAATACGGTTTCGGACCTTTCCTGTGTCGTCACCGGCATCCTGTTGGCCTTCAACCTGCCGGTTTCCCTTCATCCGTTAATGGCGGTGTTCGGGGGTGTAGTGGCAATCGTGGTGGTAAAGCAGATGTTCGGCGGGATCGGCCAGAACTTTGTAAACCCCGCGCTCACTGCCCGCATCATTTTGATGAACTCGTTCCCGGCGGATATGAGCAACTGGACGCCCGCGTTTGGCTGGCTCAACGGCGCCGACGCGACCACGACGGCTACCCCGCTTGCCGTATTGAAGCAGGGCGGAGAATTTTCGTTCTCTTATCTCGATCTGTTTTTGGGTAATACCGGCGGATGTCTGGGCGAAACCTGTGCGCTGGCGCTGATCATCGGCGGCATTTATCTGATTGCCCGCCGCGTCATCAGCCCGGTGATTCCGGTGACCTATTTGGCAACGGTCGCGGTGATTTCGCTCGTTGCCGGACGTGATCCGCTGGTGGATCTGCTCGTCGGCGGCGTGATGATCGGTGCGTTCTTCATGGCGCCCGACTATACCACCAGCCCGATCAGCCGCAACGGACGCATCATTTACGCGGTGGGCTGCGGTCTTTTCACCATGCTCATCCGTATGTTTGCTTCGCTGCCGGAAGGGGTTTCCTATTCCATCGTGTTGATGAATATTCTGGTGCCGCTCATTGAGCGCGTGTCGCTGCCCAAACCCTTTGGAAGCCGAAAGGGGGATGGTTTGAAATGAAACTGAAAGAAGTCTTGCAGCCGGCTTTGATTTTGTGCGTGATCTGTCTGATTGCGACGGTAGCGCTGGCTGGAACCAACCTGCTGACGGCGGATACCATCGAACAGCAGAAGGTGATTACCGAACAGGAATCCAGAAAACAGGTACTGCCCGATGCGGACAGTTTTGAGGAAGCGGATGGCTACGCCATCGGCAAAGCCGGCGAAGAAATTTGCGGGTATGTGTTTGTCACTTCCAGCAAAGGCTACGGCGGCGACGTCGAAGTCATGACCGGCATCAATGCCGCGGGTGAAGTGACCGGTGTGGTGATTTTGGAACAAAACGAAACGCCGGGTCTGGGCGCCAATGCGGAAAAAGAAAGTTTTCGCGATCAGTTCAAGCAGGCTGTTCCGGCTGACGGCTTTACCGTCACGAAATCCACCGCCGGCGAAGGAGAAATTTCTGCCATGACCGGCGCGACCATTACGACCACTGCCGTGACCAATGCGGTCAACGAAGCGGTGGCAACCTATCAAGAAGTAAAGGAGGGCGCGTAAATGGCAAAAAGTCTTCTTCAGGAATTTACCAAAGGGATCGTGAAAGAAAACCCGGTGCTTCGTCTGATGCTGGGCACCTGTGCGACCCTCGCGGTGACGACTGCGGCAAGCAACGCCATCGGGATGGGCGCTGCAACGACCTTTGTGTTGGTTTGCTCCAACGCGGTCATTTCTGCGCTGCGTAAAATTATTCCCGATAAAGTGCGTATTCCGGCCTACATCACCGTCATTGCGGCGTTTGTTACCATCGTTCAGCTGTTGATTCAGGCTTATTCCCCGGCGCTGGATAAGGCGCTTGGCATCTTCCTGCCGCTGATTGTGGTAAACTGCATCATTTTGGGCCGTGCCGAAATGTTTGCCAATAAAAATAAGATTCTCCCCTCGGTGGTGGACGGTCTTGGTATGGGCGTCGGCTTTACCGTGGCGCTTTTGATGATGGGTATGATCCGTGAACTGCTGGGCGCCGGAACGGTGTTCGGCGTGCCGATCACCGCGGGGCTGATGCCGCCGATCATCATCTTCATTCTCCCTCCCGGAGGCTTTTTCGTGTTTGGGATGCTGATTGCGTTGGCAAACCGTATTTCGGAAAAGAAGGGACAAAAACCTGCCGAACTCGGCTGTGCGACCTGTCCGCTGGCTTCTTCGTGCACCAAACTGATGTCCAAAGAAAAGGACTGCAATCGAAAGGAGGGCAAATAAGCCATGTTGAGAAGTTTAGTTGCCATCTTCCTTGCCGCTATTTTGACCGAAAACTATATCCTCAATAAGTTTTTGGGGATCTGTCCGTTTTTGGGGGTATCCAAAAAACTCAATACCGCAACGGGCATGAGCCTTGCGGTGACGGTCGTTATGGTGCTGGCAACCGCCGTCACCTGGCCGATCTACACCTA
>CALXIC010000187.1 GCA_944388265.1 uncultured Clostridia bacterium
CTTACGCTCAATGAAGGGAACGATTGGACGGGCAGGTTTACCGATCTTGATGAGTACGACGCAGGCCAAAAGATCCTTTACACCGTGGAAGAAATCTCGGTGGACGGTTATGAAACGGAGATCAGCGGCGATGCGGAAAACGGATTTATCATCACAAACACCCATGTGCCGGAGACCGTTGCTGTTTCCGGAAGCAAAACCTGGGATGATGAGGACAATCAGGACGGCAAACGACCGGATTCCATCACCATACGCCTTTATGCAGACGGCACGGAGATGTCCAGCCAGACGGTAACCGCGGAAGACGATTGGGCTTGGAATTTTGAGGATCTTCCGAAATATGAAGATGGTAAAAAAGTACAGTACACCATCACGGAAGATGCGGTCCAAGATTATTCCACAACCTATGATGGGTACCATGTAACCAACAGCTATACCCCAGGCAAAACCAGCGTGACGGTGACCAAGAGCTGGCAGGATAATAACAATCGGGATGGTAATCGTCCTGACGACGTGACGATGATCCTGTTGGCGAATGGGGTGGAGACTGGCGATACGTTGGTGCTCAATCGAGAAAATAACTGGACGGGCAGCTTTACGGATTTGGATGAATTCAAAGGAGGTCAAAAGATTCGCTATACCGTGAAGGAACATTCGGTCGACGGCTATGAGGCGGAAATTCGTGGAGATGCGGCAACTGGTTTTACCGTCATCAATACGTATACGGCTTCTGCAAGCGTTTCGACGGATGGTTCTCCTCGTACCGGTGACAACAGCAATCTGCCGTTGTGGATCGCTCTGTTGTTTGTATCGGGAGCTGGATTCATCGGAGTGGTGTTTTATAAAAAACGCCGCCGTTTAAAATAAGCCCTGCACACATCAAGCCAGCGTCTGAATGACGCTGGCTTGATTTTTTGTTCGGTGATTGTTTGACAAAAAGAAAAGCGGCATAGCCACAAGGCTATGCCGCTTGCATACAAGAATATGTCAGATTCTTTGCCGGGTCTTATTTGTTTGTTATTTGTTGTCCGTGAGGGTTTCAATGATGTGCCAGGCGGCTTTTTTGCCCATGTCCAGCACCCCGCGGGAGGTGTAGGTGCCGACATGCGGGGTGAGCACCGCGTTGGGGCAATCCATCAGCGGAGAATCGGTGGTCGGTTCGTTGGGATAGACATCCACCCCAGCGCCGCGGATTACGCCTTCTTTGAGGGCTTTTGCCAGCGCTTCCTGATCCACGACGTCGCCGCGGGAAGTGTTGATGAGCACGCCGTTGGGGCGCATCTGGCGCAGTTCAGCTTCACCGATCATGTGGTAGGTTTCTTTCGTCAGCGGCACGTTGACGACGATGTAGTCGTTCTTTTCCAGCAGACGGGGCAGCGGCGTATAGGTGGCGCGGTAGATGGTGTCGTGTTCGTCGCGGTAACGGGTGTAGTAGGAAATGTTCATCGAGAACGCCGCCGCTTTTTTGGCGACTTCCTTGCCGATGCCGCCGAAGCCGATCAGCCCGACGCGTTTGCCCAATAATCCTTCGCCCAGCATCGGCTGCCAGCGGTGATCGTGCATCGCTTCGTTCATTTCAATGAGGTTTCTGGAGAAGTGGAGCATCATCGCCATAATCAGTTCGGACACCGGCACTTCGACCGCGCCGACAGCTTTGGCAACTTTGATGCCGCGCGCCTTACAGGCCGCGACGTCGATTTGGTCGATGCCCACGCCCTGGCGCGCCAGGATCTTCAAATTGGGCAGCTGGTTTAAGGTTTCTTCATCGTAGGGTTCCATTCCGCACAGGATGGCGTCGCAGGGTTTGAGCATTTCGAGACGCTCTTCCTTCGTCAGCCCTTTCGGGATTTCGATGGTATCGATCCCGTTTTCGTTGAGCAGTGCAATGATCTGCTGGTTGGTGTCCTGCACGCCGCGGATGGTTAAAGCAGCAAGTGGCATAGTCGTGACCTCCTAATTCAAGTTGTATAGACAAATTTCGTGGCTTTTCCACGAACATACGGTTACTTGTTGAAAACTCTGTGGAAATTGTGGAAGACCGCATGTAAAAGTGGAAAAGTAACGAAGTTTTCGACAGAGAACTTGGAAAAAACCGAAAACACGCGGATTTTTCCGCACAGTTTTCCACAATCGGGTTGTGGAAACTGTGAAAAACTATGGAAAAAAGACTGCCGGATGTTGGATTTCTCCGGATTTTTCCACTTTATTCCTCGACCTTCTTTTTGCGGCCGGCCAGTTTTTTGGTGGAAAAATTGGCTTTATTGATCTGCCGCGCCCGGGCGATGCCCATCGCTTCATCGGGCACGTCGTCGGTAATGGTGGACCCGGCGGCGGTGTATCCGTTGTCGCCCACGCGCACCGGCGCAACCAGATTGGTGTTGCAGCCGATGAAGGCGCCGTCACCGATGACGCAGCGGTATTTGCGCACGCCGTCGTAGTTGGCGACCGCCACCCCGCAGCCGAAGTTGACGTTTTTGCCCACGTCGCTGTCCCCCACATAAGTCAAATGCGACACCGAGGTTCCGGCTCCGATGGAGCTGTTTTTGATTTCCACAAAATCCCCGATGTGGACGTGGTGCCCGATCGTGGTATTCGGGCGAAGCTGTGACCACGGGCCGATGGTGGCGTCGTGTTCCACCACCGCGTCGTTGGCGTACACCGCATGCAGCGTCACGCCGTCCCCCACCGTCGTGCGGCAAAGAGTGGTATTCGGGCCGATGGTGCAGCCATTGCCGATGACGACCCCTTCTTTGAGGATGGTGCCCGGATAGATCACGGTGTCGGTGCCGATTTTGGCGTCGGGAGCAATCAGCACGCCGTCGGTGGAAAGAAATTCCACCCCTTCGTCCAGCAGCCGGTTGATCGTGCGTTCATTTAAGATGCGGCTGACGGTCAGCTGATCCTTGCGGGAGTTGACCCCCAGCACCAAATCGCTGTCCGCCGTCTGGAAAGCATCCACTCGAAGCCCCGCCTGCGCGGCGAGCGCGATGGTATCGGTCAGATAATATTCCTGCTGGGCGTTTTGGTTGGAGAGCTTCTGCAAAAGTCCTGGCAGTACCCGCCCTTCAAACCAATAGGCGCCGGTATTGATTTCGGTGATGGCGAGCTGTTCTTCGGTGCAGTCCTTCGCTTCCACGATGCCCGAAAGCGCGCCGTTTTGCCGCAAGATGCGTCCGTAGCTTGCGGGATCATCCACCGTTGCGGTCAGCAGCGTCACAGCGTTTTGCGCGCTTTGGTGCGCGGCGAGCGAATCGCTCAGCACCGCGGCGTCGATCAGCGGCGCATCGCCGCACAGCACGGCGATGGCGTCGTCTTGATGCGTTTCCAAAAAAGGAAGTGCCGCGCGCACCGCGTCTCCCGTGCCCAGCTGGGCGGTTTGGCAGGCAAAGGTGATGCCCTCCTGCCCGTTCAGTGCTTTTTTTACTTCATCGCCGCAATAACCGGTGACGACGCAAATCTCTTCGATTCCTGCATTTTTACAAGCGTCCACGACATATTGAATCATCGGCCGAAAGAGGATTTTCGCCAACACTTTCGGCGTTTGGGATTTCATGCGGGTGCCTTTTCCTGCGGCAAGAATGACCGCGGCTGCGCGTTTCATGCACATCGACCTCCAATCGTATGGTAAAAAATCAAATCCTCCTTTATTATGAAAGGTTTTGGCTGATTTTGCAAGTTTTTTTCGTCGAAAATTCGTGAATTTTTCTTTATCAGGTTGTGCGTACAACTTTGTGGAAAAAATTGAGCACTTTTCCACCGGAAAACAAACTTTTTTGCAAAAGTACTGGAAATTTTTCTAAGTGTTTGCTATAATAATACCAATGGTGGACGTGGGTCTATTGGTGCCCACAGACCGCCGGACGCATCGATCAAAGTGCAGCGTGCTTCTGCACGCGGCGTTTTGACGTGCAAAAAAATTTTGGAGGTAGATTCAAATGGGCAAGAAGTATGTTTACCTGTTTAGCGAAGGCAACGCAAAAATGCGTGAACTGCTCGGCGGCAAAGGCGCAAACCTTGCTGAAATGACCACGCTGGGCCTTCCGGTTCCGCAGGGCTTCACCATCTCGACCGAAGCCTGCACCCAGTACTACGAAGACGGCCGTCAGATCAACGATGAAATCATGGCACAGATCATGGAACACATCGGCAAAATGGAAGAAATCACCGGCAAAAAATTCGGTGACAAGGAAAACCCGCTGCTGGTTTCCGTTCGTTCCGGCGCCCGTGCTTC
>CALXIC010000188.1 GCA_944388265.1 uncultured Clostridia bacterium
CATAAAAAGCAAAAAAACCGTCCGGATTTTCCGGACGGTTTTTCAACATTAGAATGCAATTTTTTTCGCGAGGTAATCCTGAAGTTCTGCAATCGGAATGCGTTCCTGTGCCATGGAGTCACGGTCGCGGACGGTGACGCACTGGTCTTCCGCCGTTTCAAAGTCCACGGTGATGCAGTACGGGGTACCGATTTCGTCCTGACGGCGGTAACGTTTGCCGATGGAGCCGGCTTCGTCGTAATCGACCATGAAGTTTTTCTGCAATTCCTGATAAATGGCAGTTGCCGGTTCAGACAGCTTTTTGGAGAGCGGGAGTACCGCCGCTTTTAACGGAGCAAGCGCCGGATGCAGATGCATGACCACGCGGACGTCGTCGTTGCCGTTTTTGTCCTGACCGACCACTTCTTCGTCGTATGCGTCCACCAGGAAGGCGAGTACCGAACGTTCGACGCCCAGCGACGGTTCAATGACGTAGGGGATGTAGTGTTCGTTCTGTTCCTGATCGAAGTAGGTCAGATCGCGTCCGGAGGTGTTCATGTGCTGGGTGAGGTCGTAATCGGTACGGTCTGCGACCCCCCACAGTTCGCCCCAGCCGAACGGGAACAAAAATTCAAAGTCGGTGGTTGCTTTGGAGTAGAAGCACAGTTCTTCCGGATCATGGTCGCGCAGACGCAGGTTTTCTTCCCGGATGCCCAGCGAGAGCAGCCAGTCGCGGCAGAATCCGCGCCAGTAGGAGAACCATTCCAGGTCGGTGCCCGGTTTGCAGAAGAATTCCAGTTCCATCTGTTCGAATTCACGCACGCGGAAGATGAAGTTGCCGGGGGTGATTTCGTTGCGGAACGATTTGCCGATCTGGCCGATGCCGAACGGCAGTTTGCGGCGGGTGGTGCGCTGCACGTTTGCGAAGTTCACAAAGATGCCCGGCGCGGTTTCCGGACGGAGGTAGACGGTGTTTTTCGCGTCTTCGGTAACGCCCTGGAAGGTTTTGAACATCAGGTTAAACTGACGGATGTCGGTGAAATTGTGTTTGCCGCAGGTCGGGCAGGGGATGTTGTGGTCTTCCACAAACTGTTTCATTTCTGCCTGCGAAAAGGCGTCGATCGGTTTTTCGAGCGTCAGACCGTTTTCGGCGCAGTAATCTTCGATCAGCTTGTCCGCGCGGAAACGTTCTTTACATTCGCGGCAGTCCATGAGCGGATCGGAAAAGCCGCCCAAGTGACCCGAAGCGACCCAGGTCTGCGGATTCATCAGGATGGCGGAATCCAGCCCGACGTTGTACGGATTTTCCTGGACGAATTTTTTCCACCAGGCGCGTTTGATGTTGCTTTTCAGTTCAGCTCCGAGCGGACCGTAGTCCCAAGTGTTGGCCAAGCCGCCGTAAATTTCCGAACCGGCGAAGACAAAGCCGCGGGTTTTGCACAGAGCAACGATTTTTTCCATCGTTTTTTCGGTGTTGTTCATTCCATAATCCCCCCATAGTGGATACTGCTCGCATCCAACGATACGAATACCAGTATATTATACCGGTTTGGGCGCAAACGGTCAAGAAGATTTGATTCTATCCGGCATTTTGCATAAATCGCAAAAAAATCATGCCAAATGTGGAAGACTTTTTGACACTGCTTTGCAAAACTGTTATAATAAAAAATAATTATACAGTTTATCCGGTGTTCCGACGGGTGAAAGAAAAAAGGAGTCGATATTTCATGAACTGGTATCAAATGCGCTGTCATACCACCACCGAGGGGATCGAGATTGTATCGGGGTACCTGCTTTCGCAGGGGATCACCGGTGTGATGATTGAAGATGCCAATGATTTTACCGAATTTTTGGAAGATACGTCGGTCAGCTGGGACTGGGATTACATCGACGATGATTTGATGAAGATGAAAGAATGCCAGACGTCGGTGATTTTCTATCTGCCCGCCGATATGAGCGGTATGGAACAGCTCAATGCGATTCAAAACGGATTCCCCGCGCTGCGCGCGCAGAATCCGGCGGTCGATTTGGGCGAGCTTTCGCTGGAATCGGCGACGCTGGAAGAAGAGGACTGGGAAACCAGCTGGAAGAAATATTACCACCCGGTGCGGGTGGGCAAGCACATCGTCATCTGTCCGTGCTGGGAAAAGGACGAGGTCACCCTCGGCGAAGGGGACGTGCAGGTGCTGTTGGACCCGGGCATGGCGTTTGGCAGCGGTACGCATGAAACCACCCGCCTTTGCATGGAATTTTTGGAAGAGACGCTCACCCCCGGCGATACCTTGCTGGACGTCGGTTGCGGCAGCGGCATTTTGGCGATCACCGGCATGCTTTTGGGCGCGTCGAGCGCCGTCGGGGTGGACATCGACGAACTCGCGGTGAAGATTGCCGGCGAAAACGCCGCCTTCAACGGGGTGCAGGTGGATGTGCGCTGCGGCGATTTGACCGAGAAAATCACCGGTACTTACGACGTGGTGTGCGCCAACATTGTCGCGGACGTGCTGCTGCGCTTGGCGGAAAGCATTGTGCCGTTTTTGCATGAACGTTCACGGCTGGTGGTCTCCGGCATCATCGCCGACCGCAAAGACGAGGTGTTCGGGGCACTTCAGCGTGCCGGACTTCGTTTCGTTGCGGAAAAGGAAGAAAAAGACTGGGTGTCCGCGATCTGGATGCTGCAATAAGCAAGAAAAAGGAGAACAAGTATGGCTATCCGAACCATTCTCTTTGATGCGGACGGTGTTCTGTTCAACAACGAAGAAGGCATCACCAAAGGCGTGCAGTTTGCACTGCGCTATTTCAATGTGTATGTCACCGATTTAGCGTCGCTGCGCCAGTATATCGGTCCGCCACTTTTGCAATCGTTTCAGGAATTTCAGGGTTTTACCGAAGAAAACGCGAAAAAAGCGGTGGAATATTACCGGCGCTATTTTCGGGAAAAGGGTGTGTATCAGGTCGAGCTTTACGAAGGGGTGCCTGAAATGCTCAAGGCACTGCGCGAAGCGGGGTATCAGATTGCCGTCGCTTCGTCCAAACCGAAGCTCTTTGTCCGCACCATTTTGCGCGATCACGGCATTTTGCCGCTGTTTGACAAGATTATCGCCGCGGATATGAAGGGAACGCTGGTGGAAAAAGCAGACGTGATCGCCGAAGCATTGCGCCAGACCGAAACACCGCCTGCCGAGGCGCTGATGATCGGCGACCGCAAATACGACGCGGCCGGTGCCGCGGCAAACGGCATGCCCTTTGCGGCGGCGCTTTACGGATTTGGCAGTCCGGAAGAATTTGATCCCTATCCCTGCGTATGCCGGATGAACCATCCGGCGGACATCACGGCTTATCTGACAAAACAGTAACTTTGTTGATCGACGCATTGTTGGAACCAGAAGAAAGGAAGCGCTTGTCATGTCACCCATCCGACCACTTGAGCGGCTCTTTTCCTGCCGGTATATGCTCAAACCGCAGGACGTCCGGGGCGATCTTCCCACTACGCGGGAGGCTTACCACACCGTATTGGCGGTGGCGTGGCCGTCGATTGTGGAGTCCTTGCTGGTATCGCTGATGAGTTCGGTGGACACCATGATGGTGGGCACCATCGGACCTGCGGCGATCACCGCGGTGGGCATCTGCAACCAGCCTCGGTTTATCATTTTAGCCACGATCTTTTCGCTGAATGTGGGGATTACGGCGGTGGTTTCCCGCCGCAAAGGACAGGGGGATTACGAGGGCGCGAACCACTGCTTGAAGCAGTGCATCGTGCTGAGCTTTTTGATTTCGACCATTTTGGCGGTGCTGGGCGGCGTCTTTTCGACCGAACTCGTCGCCTTTGCCGGTGCCGAGCCGGACGTCGTGCCGGTGGCGGGCAGCTATTTTCGTATCACGATGGTGGGGATCGTATTTACGGCGCTGAATCTCACCATCAATGCGGCGCAGCGGGGCGTTTCCAATACCCGTATTTCGATGATTACGAACCTGTTGGCGAACATCGTCAACGTCATCTTCAACTATCTGCTCATCAACGGCATCGGGCCGTTTCCCGAACTGGGGGTGGACGGCGCGGCAATCGCGACGGTGATGGGCAACATTGTGGCGTTTTTGCTCGCCCTTTATTCGGTGTGGAAACCAAAACACGCCAACAATTTTCTCGACATTACCTCCAAAGCGTCCTGGAGCTTTGACCGGCGTACCCTCTCGAGCCTGTTTCAGGTCAGCAGCAGCGCCATGGTCGAGCAGGTGTTTATGCGCATCGGCTTTTTCCTTTATGCGTTCATGGTGGCAAAACTCGGGACCAATGCGTTTGCCACCCATCAGATCTGCATGCAGATCTTAAACCTCTCCTTTGCGTCGGGCGACGGGTTTTCCATTGCGGCATCCGCGCTCATGGGGCAAAATCTGGGCAGAAAGCGCCCCGATCTTTCGAAACTCTACGTCAGCACCATCCAGCGGTGCGCGCTGGTGGTGTCCACCGCCATTGCGCTGCTCTTTATTTTTGGGCGCTATGCGCTGGTGGGGCTCTTTACCACCGATGCCGTCATCATTCAGGACGGTGCGGTGCTGATGATCATCATGGCGTGCACCACCCATTTGCAGACCTCGCAGGTGATCATTTCCGGTTCACTGCGCGGCGCGGGGGATACCCGCTATGTGGCGGTCGTTTCCTTTTTGAGCATCGGCATCATTCGTCCGTTTTTGACCTGGCTGTTGTGCTTTCCGCTGGGATTTGGCCTGATCGGCGCGTGGGTGACGCTGTTTTTGGATCAGACGCTGCGCTTTGTGGCAAACTTTGTACGCTTTTTGAGCAGCAAGTGGATGCAGATCGAACTTTAACGGTATCATGTCATTTTATTTGAACCGTGCACCATGTGAGCGGCAGCCGCATATGATGGCTGCGGCGGGTGTTTGATGGATGAAAAAAAGATCCCCCGGTATCCGGGGAATCTTTTTTACGCGCAAAACGATGGATTCTTCTAAAAGCAAACGCCAGGACATAGACTGCCAGTGCCGCCTGTTATTTCGGAAGATTCATGTTCATGTAACTGGGTTCGATGGTGACTTTCAGGCTTTCTTCCTTGAGGATGCGCCCTTCGCGCAGCAGCTGGCGCAGGCGGTCGCTGTCTTCGGACGCCATGGCGTCGCGGCATTCGGTCAGCCGGTCGATGAGCAGGTTGATTTCGTGCATCAGCGGTTCCTTGTTCATCACAAACAGATCGGTCCACATGTCTTCGTTGAGCTTGGCCACACGGGTCAGATCAAGAAAACTGCCGGCGGAGAAGCCCACCTGTTCGTGCAGGGTCGGGCTTTTGATGTAGCAGTTGGAGACGACATGCGCCAGCTGAGAGGTGAAGGCGATCACGCGGTCATGCTCTTCGGGTGTGGTGACGACCACTTTGCCGAATTGCAGTTTCTGGGCAAAATATTTGATGAATTCGGTGATGTGCGCCGGTGTGTCGCCGGTGGGGGTCACGATGAAGCTCGCCTTTTCAAACAGCGAATCCACCGAATAGCGGAATCCCGAAAATTCCCGCCCGGCCATGGGATGACAGCCCACAAATACGCATCCCTGCTGCTGTAACGGCGGGGTGACGCTGTGGACAATGGCGGTTTTGATGCCGCAGGTGTCCATCACCAGACTGCCGGGTTTGAAGCAGGAGACGTGGGTGAGCACAAAGTCGATCGTCTGTCTGGGGTGCAGGCTGATGATGGTAAAATCCATCTCTTTTAAATCGTCCGGTGCAATTTCCTTGCGGATGGCGCCGCATTCCAGCGCCTGTTTAATCGTCTCTTGGTCGGTGTCGATGCCGTATACTTCGTGGTCGGTGTATTTTTGAATGGCTTTGGCCATGGACCCGCCAATCAGCCCCAAGCCGACAATTGCAATTTTCATATATAACCCTCATTTCTTTTATGCTTTAAAGTGTAACGCTTTAAATCCAATTTGTCAAGTCTGTTTTTGTGAATTTTTCCGATGATGCCAAAAGTTTTCCCCAATTTTCTTAAGAATTTTTCACAACTATCGGAAGAATCTGCCTTTACTTTGCAGAAAAAATCCCATATAATAAGATTGAAGAATGAAATAAATTTTTCCAGTTTGTATTTTTAAAACCTGATAGATACGATAGGGGGCGATACCCTTGATGCAGATGATGGAACAGCTGTTGAAGGTAATGATCGAGTATGAAGCAGGAAATGCTCAGCGTGTGCAGCATTTTCTGAAAGTTTATGAGTTTGCCACGCTGATTGCGACGCGGGAAGGCGTCGATGAAAGAACGATGCAGATTCTGCAGATGGCCGCACTGGTACACGACTGCGGCATTCGGCCGTCTTTGGCAAAATACAATTCTTCGGGCGGAGAGTATCAGCAAAAAGAAGGCCCCTTAGTGGCAGAGCCGATGCTGCGCAGCATTGGTTTTGAAGAAGATCTGATTGAACGGGTGTGCTTTTTGGTGGCGCACCACCACACCTATACGAATATTGACGGCTTGGATTACCAGATTTTGGTGGAAGCCGATTTCCTTGTGAATATATTGGAAGAAAATCAGTCCATTCCGCAGGTGGTACATGTGCGCAGCAATGTGTTCCGCACGCCGGCCGGCATTTGGCTTTTGGATCAGATGTATTTGCCGGAGCTTGCCAAAAAGTACCAGGCGGAATAACGAAAAATGTGTTCGAAAGCAAAGAAAATCCTCACGTTCGGTTGAGAACGTGAGGTCTTTTTCTCATGCTTTTTTGCGTTTAGTCTGCCTGATAAACCTTGACGATTTCGCCGAAGAAGCAGCGGTGATAGCCGCCCTGATCCGGCGTGTAGAATTTTTCGATGGTGGTATCGATCATCTCTTCGGGCTTGATGTCGTAGCAGTAGAGCTTGCGGCAGACGAACACGAGGTTTGCTTCTTCAAAGGTCGTGGTGCCGTCGAGGAAGCAGGGGGTGAGGCCCGTTTCTTTCACTTTGTCGCAGTCGCGTCCCGAGTGGCTACCGCAGAAGGAAAGGGCGGGGCGTTTGGACTCATCAAAAAAGCTCAGGGTGAAGAGGTCTTCTTTTTCCACAAAGTCCAGCGTGTAGCGGCTGGTGCGGATGAAGGAGTTGACCACCGGTTTTCCCCAGAAGATGCCCATGGTGCCCCAGCTGGCGGTCATGGTGTTGAAACCGGACTCATTTCCGGCGGTAATCAGGTACCATTCTTTGCCAATTTTTTCAAACGGGTTGAAGGTGAGGTCTTCCAGACGAATTTCATGCAGCATAACGATTCCTCCCAATATGAATAACAATGAATATTCATCAACAATATTCATTATACCATATCGATTGGCCTTTTCGCAACGGGGAAAAGGGGTCGAAAGAAGCAAAGCGCGCGGGGATTTGGGATGAATTTGTGGAAATCATGCGGCAGATTGCAAAAAAACTCGCACAACAACCCGTCACTTGTTGTGCAGAGCACCAAATCTCCAATAAAAATGAATTTTTATGCAAAAAGTGCTTGATTTTTTGAAAATAACGCGTATAATATACATTGTCAACGACAGAAAACACGTCGAAAAAATACCGTAAGGTTTGGAGGATAAAATCATGGCACAGCAGTATAAAAAAGTAGTTTTGGCCTATTCGGGCGGTTTGGACACTTCGATCATCATTCCGTGGCTGAAAGAAACCTATGGTTGTGAAGTCATTTGTGTGTCGGGCAACGTCGGACAGGATGCGGAACTGGAAGGCTTGGAAGAACGTGCACTCAAAACCGGCGCTTCCAAACTGTACATCGAAGACATTCAGGAAGAATTCGTCAACGACTTCATTTTCCCGACCCTGAAATGCGGCGCGAAATATGAAGGTTACCTCTTGGGCACCTCCTTTGCAAGACCGCCGATCGCAAAACGTCTGGTGGAAATTGCTAAGAAAGAAGGCGCTGACGCCATCTGCCACGGCTGCACCGGCAAAGGCAACGACCAGGTTCGTTTCGAACTGACCATCAAAGCGCTGGCTCCGGAAATGGAAATCATCGCTCCGTGGAGAATGTGGGACATCAAATCGCGTGAAGAAGAAATCGAATACTGTGAAGCACACAACATTCCGCTGCTCATCAACCGCGAAACCAACTACTCCAAAGATATGAACCTGTGGCACTTGAGCCACGAAGGTCTGGATCTGGAAGATCCGGCCAACGAACCGCAGTACAACAAACCGGGCTTTTTGGAACTGGGCGTTTCGCCGGAACAGGCTCCGGACAAACCCACCTATGTGACCATCCACTTTGAAAAAGGCATCCCGACCGCCATCGACGGCAAAGAAATGGACGGCGTGTCCCTCATCCGTGCGATGAACAAACTCGGCGGCGAAAACGGCATCGGTATCTTCGACGTGGTCGAAAACCGTCTGGTCGGCATGAAGAGCCGCGGCGTGTACGAAACTCCCGGCGGCACCATCCTGTACCATGCGCATGAAGTGCTCGAAACCCTCTGCCTCGACAAGATGACCCAGCACTTCAAAGCAAAACTCGCACTCGAATATGCGGATCTCGTGTACAACGGCCAGTGGTACACCCCGCTGCGGGAAGCGATGGATGCGTTTGTCGACAAAACGCAGGAAACCGTGACCGGCGATGTGAAACTGAAACTGTACAAAGGCAACATCATCAACGCGGGCGTAACTTCGCCGTACACCCTGCATGACCTGGAAGTGGCTTCCTTCGGCGAAGAAAAGGTTTACAACCAGGCAGACGCAACCGGCTTCATCAACCTCTTCGGCCTGCCGCTCAAGGTCAAAGCACAGCTGGATGCCAAGAGACTGGCAAAAGAAGCGGAAAACAAACAGTAATCGCAACGCGATTTTCGGCGAAAAGGGCTTGGCAATACCTTGTATTGCCGGCTCTTTTGCTTTTTGATCGAGAGAGGAGAGGTCCCATGTATCAGACGACGAATCATCCGGGCATTGTTTCGGCGACGGGCGGCGTTTGCGCGGCAAAGGGATTTACGGCCGCGGGCGTGTGCGCGTCCATCAAACCGTCCAACACCACCAAACGCGACCTGGCGCTGATGTACAGCGAAGTGCTGTGCGATGCGGCGGCGGTGTATACGCAAAATAAAGTCAAGGGCGCGCCCATTTTGGTGGACCGCCTCCATCTGGAAAACGGCAAAGCGCAGGCGGTGATCGCCAACTCCGGCAACGCCAATACCTGCAACGCCGACGGCGTGGAAAAAGCAAACGCGATGTGCAAGCTCGCATCCGACGTGCTGGGCGTTGCAGAAGAAGATGTGCTCGTCGCTTCCACCGGGGTCATCGGTCAGATTCTGCCGATCGAACCGATCGAAGCAAACATCGGCAAAGTGGCTTCCCTTCTTTCCAAACAGGGGGCAACCGATGCGGCGGAAGCCATCATGACCACCGATACCGTGAAAAAAGAAGCGGCTTATACCTTTACGCTGGGCGGAAAAACCTGCACCATCGGCGGCATGGCCAAAGGCAGCGGCATGATCCATCCGAATATGGCGACGATGCTCTGCTTTTTGACGACGGATGCGGCGGTGGATCATACGGTGCTGCAAAAAGCGCTTTCCGACGTGGTGGACGATACCTTTAATATGGTGTCGGTGGACGGGGACACCTCCACCAACGATACCTGTCTGCTCATGGCGTCCGGCTTGGCGGGCAACGAACCGATTACCGAAGCTTGCGGCGAAGCGTATGAGACCTTTAAAACCGCGCTGGGCGTTTTGCTCACCACTCTGTCCCGCGGCATTGCGGCCGACGGCGAAGGCGCTTCGAAGCTTTTGGAATGCGTGGTCGAAGGGGCCAAAACGGTGAAAGACGCCAAAATTCTGGCAAAATCGGTCATCTGCTCCACCCTCTTTAAATGCGCGATGTTCGGCAAGGACGCAAACTGGGGACGGATTTTGTGCGCGATCGGCTATGCGCCGGCGGATTTTGATCTGGAAGGCGTGGCGGTATCGCTTGCCTCCAAACGCGGCAAGGTCGATGTGTGTGCGCACGGCGCCGGCGTGCCGTTCTCGGAAGAAACGGCGGCGGACATCCTCGAAGAGGACGAAATTCAGATTCTCGTGCAGCTTGCCGACGGCGATGCGTCTGCGGTGGCATGGGGCTGCGACATGACCTACGATTACGTGCAGATCAACGGAGATTACCGCACCTGAGAAAAATCCCAAGAGGCGCTTGACAGCGCTTCTTTTCTGGGCTATTCTTGATACTAGGAACGTCTTTTCATTTTGACGAATTTGAGTGATGGAGAGAAAAAAACATGGCAAAAATGTGGGCAGGCCGCTTCAAGAAAGAAGTGGATGAAAAAGTAAACGATTTCAACTCGTCGATCGCCTTCGACGCGGTGATGTACCGCCACGACATTCAGGGCAGCATCGCCCATGCGACGATGCTCGGCGAACAGGGGATCATTTCCAAAGAGGACGTGCACGCGATTGTGGACGGGCTGGAAGGCATTCTGGCCGATCTGGAAAGCGGCAAACTGGAATTTGATCCGACGGCGGAGGACATCCACATGTTTGTGGAAGCGGAACTCACCGCCCGTGTCGGCGACGCCGGAAAGCGCCTGCACACCGCCCGCAGCCGCAACGACCAGGTAGCGCTCGACGTGCGGATGTATCTGCGCGACGAAACCAAGGAACTCATCGAACTGGTGCGGGAACTGGGACTTGCCGTGTGCAGCATCGCCAAAGAACATACCGAAACCGTCATGCCGGGCTACACCCATTTGCAGCGGGCGCAGCCGATCACCTTTGCGCATCACTTGATGGCTTATGCACAGATGCTGCTGCGCGACATCGGACGGCTGCAGGATGCGTACGACCGCATGAATTTCCTGCCGCTGGGCAGCGGGGCGCTGGCATCGACCACCTATCCGCTCAACCGGTTCCGCACGGCGGAACTTTTGGGCTTTACCGCACCGACGGAAAACAGCCTCGACGGCGTGTCCGACCGCGACTTCTGCATGGAACTGGCGTCGGCGATTTCCATTTTGA
>CALXIC010000189.1 GCA_944388265.1 uncultured Clostridia bacterium
TTGATGAACGTGCAGTATGTCGTATACGACCATCAGGTGTACGTCATCGAAGTCAACCCGCGTTCTTCCCGTACGGTTCCGTACGTCAGCAAGGTCACGGGTGTGCCGATGGTCGATGTGGCAACCAAGTGCATGCTTGGCATGAAGCTCAAAGATATGGGCTATGAATCGGGTCTGGTACCGAATGCTGCGTATACCGCTGTCAAAGTGCCGGTATTCAGCTTCGAAAAGCTGCACAATGTGGATACCCACCTCGGGCCGGAAATGAAATCCACCGGCGAAGTGCTTGGCATTGCGAAGACCTTTGAAGAAGCGCTCTTTAAAGGACTTATCGCAGCCGGACAAAAGCTCACGCACGAAGGTGCGGTGCTGATGACGGTGCGCGACAACGACAAGCGCGAACTGCTGGATATTGCCGATAAATTCTTGGGTCTCGGATTTAAGCTTTATGCAACCCCGGGCACGGCGAATTTCCTCAACCAGCATATGATTCCGGCAAGTGTAGCGCATCACGCAAGCGAAGAAGGCCCCAACAATGTCATCGATCTGCTCAACAGCGGCAAGATCAGCTACGTCATTTCGACGTCGAAGAAAGGCCGTTCGCCGCAGAAAGACAGCGTAAAACTGCGCCGTAAGGCAGTCGAACACGGCATTGTCTGCCTGACTTCTTTGGATACCGCCAAAGCGCTGGCCGATTGTATTGCCATGAATAAAACGGTTCAGGATATTGAACTGGTTGATATTACGAAGATCTGATGCAAAGCCGCCGGTTCAAAAACCGGCGGCTTTCTGCTTGTTGAAAGGAGGATTTTCATGACTTTTACGGCGATGGCTTTGTTTTCCTTGCTGTTGGAAGCATTTGTCTGTTTTGCACTTCCCGTTGGTTTGATGATCTTTTGGAGAAGCAAAAGCGGCAGCGGATGGAAACCGGTGCTGGTGGGCGCCGCAATGTTCTTTCTGTTTGCCATGGTGCTGGAACAGATTCTGCATACTTTTGTACTCGTTTTGGATACGCCGGTCAAAGCGTTTGTTACCCAACACGCGGTTGCCTATATGCTTTACGGCAGTTTTGCTGCTGGTATCTTTGAAGAAACGGGCAGACTTTTGGGCTTCCTTCTGATGAAAAAAGATGCGCATCCCCGCACAGCAGTCGCTTACGGCTTGGGTCATGGCGGAATGGAAATGATGCTGCTGGTCGGTGTGAGTGCTGTGAGCAATGTGGTTTTGGGCGTACTGGTGGGAAAACTTGGAATCGAAGGAGTGTTTCCCGGTTATTCGGCCGAGCAGTTGGCTGCGGTGACGGAGTCGGTGCAGGCTATTTTTGGCGTCGGCATCGGCGATGTGCTGCTCGCTCTGCTGGAACGATGCAGCGCGTTGATCGTTCAGGTGTCGCTTTCGGTGCTGGTGTTTGCGGCACTGCATCAGCGGGGAAAATGGTATTATTCTCCAGTGGCGATTGTGCTTCACGCCGTTTTGGATATGCCAGTGGCGCTTTATCAGTTCGGGGTATTGACCAATTTGGTGCTGCTGGAAGGGTTGATTTTGGTGCTTGCCCTTGTTTATGCCGCGTTGGCTTATCGGGTGTACCGCGGCATTGGCCGTGCGTACAGCGGCGTTTGACAGACACTTTGGAGGCTTGGCATGAACGAAACCAAATTCGATGGGAAAGAGACGCTTTATGCGGCATTTCGTCCCGATTATGCGCCGGCATTTTTGGATTATTTGCAACAGGAAGTAGGCGTTTGCCGCGGAAGTGTCGTGGCGGATGCGGGTTCCGGCACCGGGATTATGACCGCCCAGCTTCTTTCCTGTGGGATGACAGTTTATGCGGTGGAACCAAACGCTGGAATGCGCGGGGTAGCGGAACAAGCACTTTCCGGCAATCCGGAGTTTTATTCGGTTTGCGGGACAGCAGAGCAAACCACACTCCCAGATCGAAGCGTGGATTTTGTGACGGCAGCGCAGGCGTTTCATTGGTTTGACCGAAAAGCGTTTCGTGCGGAGTGCCGCCGTATTTTGCGGGAATCGGGAAAAGTCGTGCTGGTGTGGAACAGCAGAGCGGAAGAAACCGCATTGATCATGGAAAATGATGCCATCAATCGCCGGTATTGCCCCCGGTATCAGGGATTCTCCGGCGGGATGAATCCGAAAACAGCGGATTTTTCCGATTTCTTTTCGGGCGGATATGAGGTGCGTTCGTTTGACCATCCTATTTGGATGGATGAACAGACCTTCATCGGGCGCAATCTTTCTTCTTCCTATGCGTGCCGTCCGGGGGATGCAGACTATGAAGAGTATGTTTCTGCACTGTGCCGATTGTTTGAGCGATACAGCGCGGATGGTGGTTTATGGATGCCCAATGTCACCCGAAGCTATGTGGGCAGGGTCTAACTAACAGAAATAAATGATCATGACAATGTGCGGCAAACAGTGGTTTCTGTTTGCCGCGCCGTGTTTTAAACGGTACTGTTGATGGATGCAATCAGAACTTTTGAACACTTTTTCAAAATCACCAAAACTCGATTGACGGAAATTCATCTTTGGTATAAAATAGAGAAAAGTATGTGGCTTTCCGAAAGGATTTCGGATAAAGGAAAGAGAGGGACTGCCTGCATGGCAAAAGACGCACAATACCAACCCCAGAAAAAGAAGCGTTCGGTAGCGCCCATCTATGCATTTGGCATTACTTGGTTGTTCAGCGGGTTATTGTTTACTTTTCGCGGACCCGCAGATTATTTTTTGGTAGGGCTGACGAGCGTGGTGGTGACCATCATTACGGTTCTGTGTACGCTTCCCAAGAAAACGCAAGTTTCTCAGCCGGTGGAAGAGCCGAAAGAGGAGGAAAAACCGCAAGTGGATTCTTCTCCGCTGAGCGAACAGGAAAAGGAACTTGCCGAATGCGAACTGTATTTGGATGCTGTGCGAAAGATTAAGGCGCAGGTTTCGTCTTTTGACGGACGGGTTGCAGAGGAAGTGGACGGGCTGGAAAAAAGTTTGCAGGCAGTGGTTCAGGAACTTCGGAGCCATCCGGAAGATCTTCCGAAGATGCACAAATTCTTAAATTACTATATGCCCACAACACTGAAGCTCATGAAGACCTATGTGGAAGTGTATCACCTGAAGGGTGAAAATTTCGACCGTATCACGACGGAAACGGAAGGCATTATCCATACCATGACCATTGCGCTGGACAAACAGCTCAACAAGCTGTTTGAAGATGATGCGATGGATGTGACGGCGGATGCCAGCGTCCTGCAGCAGATGCTGCGGCAGGAAGGACTCATGGAAGATGAACTCAAACAAACCGGCCGGGCGGTCGACGGATCGAATGGCTCAGAACAATAGAGGAGGACCGGACCATGTCAGAAAATTTTCAGTCAAAATCATCGGCGATTCCTTCGCTGACGCTGGAACCTACACCAGCAGCGCCTGCCGCTGCACAGCCTGCACCCCAAATGGCGCAGCCCCAAGAACCCCAAAAAGATCCTTTGGCGGAACTTCGGGAAGGATTGTCGCCGGAAGAACAGCAAACGGTGGAAGCGTTTGCTCAGCAGATTGATGTGACCAATTCCAATCAGGTACTGCAGTACGGTTCGGCCGCGCAGCAGAAAATTGCGGACTTTTCCGATTCGGCACTGCAAAACGTGCGCACCAAAGATTTGGGCGAAGTCGGCGAAATGATCACCGACTTGATGGTAGAACTCAAGGGCTTTGAGGTCGAAGAACAGCCCAAAGGGATTTTCGGCTTTTTCAAGAAAAGCGCCAACCAGATTTCGGCGCTAAAGACCAAATACGATAAAGCGGAAGTCAACGTCAACCGTATCGTTGATGTGCTCGAACAGCATCAGGTGCAGCTGATGAAGGACATTGCGCTGTTGGATCAGCTTTACGATCAAAATGTTCAGCATTATAAAGAATTGAGCATGTATATTTTGGCGGGGAAAATTCGTTTACAGGAAGTGCGTGAAACGGTATTGCCACAGATGGAGCAGAAAGCGAAGCTTTCCGGCAAACCGGAAGATGCGCAGGCCGCCAACGACATGGCGAGTTTTTGTGATCGTTTCGAAAAGAAACTGCACGATTTGGAACTCACGCGCATGGTATCCATTCAGATGGGCCCGCAGATCCGTTTGGTGCAGAACAACGATACGCTGATGACTGAAAAAATCCGCTCCACCATCGTGAACACCATCCCGCTTTGGAAGAGCCAGATGGTCATTGCAATGGGGGTCAGCCATTCGCAGCAAGCGCTGCAGGCAGAACGGGAGGTCAACAATATGACCAATTCGCTTTTGCAGAAAAATGCAGACATGCTCAAAATGGCGACCATCGAAACAGCAAAAGAATCGGAACGCAGCGTGATCGACATTGAAACCCTCCGTCATACCAATCAATCCCTGATTGAAACCCTCGATGAAGTGGTGAAGATTCAGGATGAGGGACGTGCGCGCCGTCGGGAAGCGGAGCAGGAATTGGTGAAACTGGAACAGGAACTCAAGCAGAAACTGCTGGAAATCCACCAGTAAGCCAAAACAGCAGGAATAGGAGATGCATTTGTGAGCGATTTCAAACGAAAAGCGGCGGCTGTCGGCATTTCATTGCTGATGACC
>CALXIC010000190.1 GCA_944388265.1 uncultured Clostridia bacterium
GAGCAAAGGCCCCGAAATCGTATCGGTGCCCTATGTGGTCGGCCAGTGGCAGTCGGAAGCGGAACCGGCGCTGCAAAATCTGGGCTTCGTGGTCAAAATCACCGCGGATTACAGCGAAACGGTGGATCATGGACGGGAGCTCAGCCAATCGGTGACCGGTTCGGCAGCCCCGGGAAGCACCATCACCCTTTGTGTGAGCATCGGCTCGCAGTATCCGGAAGAAGAGGAGGAGGAAGAGACCACCACCTCCACACCGAAAGAAAATAACAATAACGACGACGACATCGTCTATGTCGGCTAAATGAAAAGAACACCTCAAACGCCAAAAGCGGCGCAGCAAATGCTGCGCCGCTTTTTATGTTGTCTTTGCTTCTTACTGCATGTTGGCAAACCGTTCCACCGCTTTGGTGAAGCTTTCAATCGTTTTGTCCGCGTCCCCGTGTTCAATGCCGTCGCGCACACAGTGCTTGATGTGCCCTTCCAGCACCACCTGTCCCACTTTATGGAGCGCCGACTTCGCGGCGTTGATCTGCGCCAGCACATCTTCGCAGGGAATGTCTTCATCGACCATGCGGTCGATCGCCTGCACCTGACCGATGATCTTTTTCAGTCTGCGGTGCAGATTTTCTGCGTCCATACACTGTTTCATTCCATCGCCTCCATCTTGTTTCGGGTATTGGTATCATCATAACAAACTTCCGATTCTTTGTCAACGAACTCAGTACAGCGGCAAATCGCCGGTAAAGGCATTCGCCCGCTCGCGGGGCAGCGGCTCCAGCGCCAGACAGGTATAGGTGGGCTCCCCGTGAAATTCGGTCATACCCGCATCACAAATGAGCGCCGAAATCACGCCCGCTTCCCGCGCCTTGCGGTCGATTGCCAAAAGTTCTTCCAGCGAATCGACGTAGACGCAGATTTTCGCCACGCCGTAAGAAAACCAGTCGGAGAGCGGGGTGGCGGGCTTTTCGCTCTCTTTCAGCGTGATCTGTCCATCTTGCCACACCACATCGGAAAGTCTCCCTTCCCGCGCCAGGGCGCCCAGCACCGCCTCGACACAGGCGTGTCCTGCCTGCGCCGCGATTTTCCCTTTGCGCATCTTCAAATCCCGCCGCATGACGATCATCTGCTTCGACTCATACATCTTGTTTCTTCCTTTCTACGCCAAAACCCGGCGTGCTGACACAATTTCGTTACATTTTTCTCAACATTTTTGCAAAACCGCCCGGTATAATAAATCCAAAGAATCGATGGCCGGACTTCGGCATCACATACACATAAAGGAGATGCATCCCTGATGACTTGCCCCAACTGTCACCGCGAAGCCAGCGGAAACTATTGCCCCTGGTGCGGCGCCCCGCTGACACCTGTGCCGCCCTACGGCGCACCCGCAAACGGCTGGTACCCGCCGGTACAAAAGAAAAACCACACCGCGATCATCGTGTTGTCGGTGATTTTGGTGCTGATTGTGCTGTTTTTCTGCACCGCCGGTTTTGTGCTGGCGCAAAGCGGATTGTTTTCCTCCTATACGCAGCGCGGCGATTCGTCGATCGCGATGGAGGAATCGCCCACCCTCACCACGGGCGACCGCTACGACGCGGACGAGGTGCCCGCATCCTATGTGGAAGACGACGGACCGCTCGCAGGATGCACCCTCTATCCGGAAGGCTGCTACCTCGTCGGGGCGGATCTTCCCGCAGGGGATTACCTGCTCACCTCCACGAGCGAGAGCGACTCGAGCCTCATCTATGCCTACTACTCCTCGACCGGTGATTTTTCGCAGGAAGAAAACACCTATTATTTCACCAACCGCGGCTATGTGACCCTTTCTTTCGGTGTCTATGTGAAGTTCCAGGGCTGTACCGCCACCCCCGCCTCCGACGTGCCCGCGTATGAAGCAGAGGACGACACCTATCCCGCCGGCATGTACCTCGTCGGCAAAGACATCCCCAGCGGCGATTACTACCTCGAGGGCAGTGAACTCACCGCGATGATCTACCAGTCGCCCGAAGTCACTTCCGAATCGGATTACCGCGGCTCCACCTTTGAAACCCGTGCCTACGTCACCTTAAAAGAGGGCGAGTACTTTGAACTCACCGGCGGCACCGCCGTGCCCGCCGACAACGCCAAGGCGTACGAATCCGCCGACGGCACCTATCCGTCCGGCATGTACCTCGTCGGCAAAGATTTGCCGGCCGACACCTACACCCTCACCCCAACCGGCATGGATGCGGCGGCGGTGGTCCTCTCGGACGCCACCTATGACGCCACCTCGATCGTCCAGCGCGTTCAATTGGGGGAAGCCGATTCCCTCACGCTGGAAGAAGGGCAGTATGTGCTGCTCTTCTCGATGAAGCTCACCCCATCCGACAGCCAGGAAACCAGTGCGGTGCTTCCGGCAAAGGACGCTCCGCTTACCGATCGTCCGCAGCAGTAAGGGTGCGGCACATCCAAATGTGCGGGCAGCCCTGCTCCTCATCCGGTTCGCCGAACGGGCGATACCCGAGCTTTTCATAAAAAAGCGCTGCCCGCTGCTGGGCATGCAGCCAAAGCTGCTGTCCGCCCAGCGAAGCGGCCTTTGCTTCGGCCTTTTGGAGCACCGCGGCTCCGAGTCCCTGCAAACGATAGGGGGCTAGCACCGCGATCCTCCCGACGACCAAGCGCTGTTGGGACTCCTCCCAAAACAACCGGCAGGTTGCCGCCGGCACCCCCTGTGTCCAAAGCACCAGATGCCAGGCGTGTTCGTCCTGCTCGTCAAATTCATCGGCAAAGCCCTGTTCTTTCACGAACACCGCTTGCCGGATTGCCGCCGCTTCGGGCGGCAGCATTTCATACCACGCATACTCCACTTTCATTTCTCCTTCAAAAAAGCCGTCCGGCGCTGCCGGACGGCTTTTTGCTGCTCTGCCGGTAAAGATCCGGCAGGATTCCTTTAGACCGTTTCCAGTTTGATCAGATTGGTATTGCCCGATTCGCCGTTGGTCATCCCGCCGGTGACCACCAGCTGATCGCCCTTCTTCACCATGCCGCTCTTGAGCGCCGCTTTGACGGCGTGGTAAAAGAGCACGTCGATGGAATAGTATTCGTCGCAGAGCATCGGGGTGACCGCCCACGACATTGCCAGCTGCCGCCAGGTCTTTTCACAGCTGGTCAATCCGATGATGGGTTTCGGGGTGCGGAAGCGCGACACCATGCGCGCCGTGCCGCCGCTGCGGGTGCAGACCACCACCACTTTGGCATCGGTATCGATCGAAAGTTCGCACGTTGCATGGGAAATGGCGTCGTTTGCACTCTTGATTTCAAAGGGCAGACGGTGGAAGCGTTCGACGTAGTTGATATTTCTTTCCGCTTCTTCGGCGATGCGGCTCATCGCTTCGACTGCGCGCACCGGGAATTTGCCCGCCGCCGTTTCGCCCGAAAGCATGACGCAGCTCGTGCCGTCGTACACGGCGTTTGCCACGTCGGAAATTTCCGCACGGGTCGGCCGCGGATTGGTAATCATCGATTCGAGCATTTCCGTTGCGGTGATGACGCGCTTGCCTTTCAGACGGCAGGTATCGATGAGCATTTTCTGAATGCCCGGAAGCTGTTCATACGGAATTTCCACGCCCATATCGCCGCGGGCAACCATGATGCCGTCCGACACTTTGATGATCTGTTCGATGTTATCGACGCCGTGACGGTTTTCAATTTTGGCGATGATGTCGATGTCCTTGCCGCCGTTGGCGTCCAAAAAGCGGCGCACGTCCACCACATCCTGTGCACGCGACACAAACGAAGCCGCCACGAAATCGACGTCGTTTTGAATGCCGAACAGCAAGTCGTCCTTGTCCTGTTCGCTGAGATAAACCTGATTGAGCACCTTATTGGGGAAACTCATGCTCTTGCGGTCGGAAAGTTCTCCGCCGTAAATGACCTTGCAAAGCAGCTCGTGATCCGCACGGCCGGTCACTTCCATCACAACCAGCCCGTTGTTGATGAGCACGCGGTCACCCGGTTTGAGTTCATTGACCATATTCGTATAGGAAACGGACACGCGGTGTTCGTCCCCTTCGATATCTTCCGCCGTAAAGGCAAAAGTATCGCCTTCCTTAACGGTCACTTTATGGTTTTTAAAGGTTTTGATGCGGTATTCTGGTCCCTTGGTGTCCAGCATGATCGGAATGGGTTCGCCAAGATCGGCGCGTACTTTTTTAATCAAATCGATCTTTTGCTGGTGTTCTTCATGCGTCCCATGCGAAAAATTCAGCCGCGCAATATTCATACCGGCCCGAATCATTTCCGACAATGTTTTTTCGTTGTCACAGGCAGGTCCGATGGTGCAGATAATTTTCGTGCGTTTCATGACAGGTTCATCCTTTCAATTCCCATTGTAAGTGCAAATTGTTTTTGTGTTCATTATAGCAGATTTTCCTGCATTTGAACAGCACAAAGGGGCATTTTCTTTCGTTTTAACGCAATCTTTACACAGGGAGGAACACTTCTTGAAAACGTGTCAACCCAAGAAGACGCCCTTCTCTTTTTCCGGTTTTCGATCTGCGTATTTTTTTGAAAAAAGACGCGCTTTTTCTTGCAATTTTGTGCAAAGTGTGTTATGTTTATGAATAGATTTTTTCGCATGAGTTGTCGGATTTTGGCGCAGAGAAAGACGGCGTTTTGTGCGGACAGCCCGGAAAGGTGGAACAACATGAAGAAGAAAATTGCATTTTCCGCCGTCGTACTGATCATTCTCGGGGTGCTCATCGGGTTTACCCTCAACACGCCGAACAGTATTGCCGACCCGGAAACCTACACCTGCGGCGTTTATGCCACGCCGTTTGCACTCCTCCCGTCCGTCATCGCCATTGCGCTGGCGCTGATTACAAAGGAAGTATACTCCTCCCTCTTTGTCGGGATCCTCACCGGCGGCATCCTTTATGCCAACGGCAACCTGGAACTGATGCTCAACACCATCCTTTTTCAGCAGGACGGCGGGATGGTGTCACAGCTTTCGGATTCCTCGAACGTCGGGATTCTGGTCTTTCTGGTGCTTTTGGGCATTATGGTCGCATTGATGAACCGCGTGGGCGGTTCGGCGGCATTCGGACAGTGGGCGTCGGAACACATCAAAAGCCGCGTGGGCGCACAGCTGGCAACCATGCTCCTGGGTGTGCTGATCTTTGTAGACGACTACTTCAACTGCCTTACCGTCGGCAGCGTCATGCGCCCGGTGACCGACCGGCATCAAGTCTCGCGCGCCAAGCTCGCCTACCTCATCGACGCAACGGCCGCTCCGGTGTGCATCATCGCACCGATCAGCTCGTGGGCCGCAGCCGTCACCTCTTCGGTGCCGGAGGATTCGAACATCAACGGCTTTACGATGTTTTTGGAAACCATCCCCTACAACTATTACGCGCTGCTCACGCTTTTGACCATCGTGCTGCTGAGTGTCTTGAAACTGGACTTCGGCCCGATGAAGGTGCATGAACAAAACGCCATCAAGGGCGACCTCTTCACCACCGAAGCGCGCCCCTTCGGCGAAGTGCAAAACGAACGTCAAAACCCGAAAGGCAAGGTCATCGACCTGGTCTTCCCGGTCATCGTACTCATCATCTGCTGCACGCTGGGCATGGTTTACACCGGCGGATTTTTCTCAGGCGTCGACTTTGTCACCGCTTTTGCCGATTCCGACGCCTCGGTCGGGCTGACGCTCGGCTCAGTGGTCACCCTCCTCATCACCTTCTGCTTTTACATGCTGCGCGGCGTGGTCTCCTTCAAAGAATTCACCGCCTGCATCCCGGAAGGGTTTAAAGCGATGGTTTCCCCGATCTTGATTCTCACGATGGCATGGACGCTTTCCGGTATGACGGGACTGCTGGGCGCCAAATACTTTGTCGCCGATCTGGTGGAACATTCCGCTGGTTCGCTCGCCATCTTCCTGCCGGCCATCGTCTTCCTCGTCGCACTCTTCTTGGCGTTTGCCACCGGTACCTCGTGGGGCACCTTTGCGATCCTCATTCCGATCGTCTGCCACGCCTTCCCGAGCGGGGAATTTTTGACGATCTCCATCGCCGCCTGCCTTGCCGGTGCGGTCTGCGGCGACCATTGCTCCCCGATTTCCGACACCACCATCATGGCGTCGGCGGGTGCGCACTGCGATCACGTCAACCACGTCTCCACTCAGCTGCCCTACTGCCTCACGGTGGCGGCGGTTTCCTGTGTGAACTTCATCCTTGCAGGACTGATTCATCAGTGGCTGGTCAATCTCGTCGTTGCCGTCGTCACGATGACCGCAACGATTTTTGTGATGCGCGCTTTGCAAAACAAAAAACAAGCCTGATTTGAAGCAGCTTGCAACGGGACTGCGAAACGAATCGAGGGGAACTTTCGGATGAAAAAGAACTGGTATCTCGTGTTGTCGATTGTCGGTTTGGTGTTTGTGGTCACCGCCATTCCAAATCTGATCGAAGGCATCGAAGCCCGCGGGTTTGGCGGCGTCAATTACGGTTCCATCGGCTTTCCGCTCATCATCAGCATCGTTTCGTACCTTTTGTACCGCAAACAAAAATAGGAAAAGGCGCTCGCTTTTCCGCTCTCCGTAAATTACAAAAAAGGACGGTCTTTCTGTTGAAAGACCGTCCTTTTTTCAAATCATTGATCCGTTCGCCTCTTCCAGGCGGGTGATGTGTTCCAGCACCCATTCACCGTTGACGGCAACCAAGAGCTTCGCGTACCGCTCAAAATCCACCGGTTCCCCGGCGGTCATCAGCGTCATCGGCACGCCGAAAAAGCAGATGTTCACCCCGCAGATCGAAAAGCCGTTTCGTTCATAGAAGCGCAAACGGCGGTTTTGGATCGAGTCGTCCGGGGCATTGGGTTCCGGCAGTTCCGTCTCCAAAAAGAGGATTTTTCCCGCCGTTTTCTCCAAAAGCGCCGCAAGTGCTTTTGCACCGTAACCGCCGCTGCGGCGGCGGGGCGTCACCGCAAGGTAATCGAGCAGCACCAAATCGCCGTGGTTTGCCAGTACCACCAGCCCGACCACCGTCTCGTCCTCGATCATCGCCAAAATGTCCAGTTTGCCTTCTGCGGCAAAGCGCAGCATCCGTTCCCACGGACGTTTTTCCGCATCCGGAAACGCTTCTTCATAAATTTCCCGCACCGCTTCCTCTTGCAAAGCGGTCATTGTCACCAGTTGCATGATATCCTCCTTGTCTGGCGGCCATGTGCCTTTGCCCACAGTATAGCGCAAAAGCCATCAACTGGCAAGGGGTTGCCAGCACGTAAAAAATGGAGTATGCTTAGAAAAGATTCATCCGCTTTTTCCCGTCCAACCTTTACGAGGCGTCTATGTATCATACCCTTTATTCAACAAACGGCCATCATCGGCTGACCAGCGCAAACTATGTCACCTACGTGACCGGCGAACTCCATCCCGACCGCGTGATGGACGATCTGGATCTCATTTATATGATCGACGGGGAGTGGGAAATTTGGATGGAAGAGGAAGCGTACCTTCTGCGTCCGGGCGAAGTACTGCTCTTGGCGCCCCACCGTCACCATTACGGAAAACGCCCCTGCCAGGCGCAGACCAAAACGATGTACCTGCACGTGCGGGTGGATGAAAACGGCCAGAAACTTTCGCTGCCCGCGCAGCTGGACTGCCGCCAGCAGCCCTATGTGCGCACCCTGTTTGCGCACATTGTCGCGCTGCACCACGAGCCGCAAACACCGAGCAAAGACGCAAAGCTTTCAGCCCTGTTAAATCTCCTGTTCTGCGAACTCTATGACGTACAAAATGCTGCACTCTCCCTCGACGAAACCACCGTAGCTAAAGCCAAGCAGCTCTTTGAACGCCGCCCGGAATACATGTACAGTCTTAGCGAACTCACCGGACTTTTGGAGATTTCCTCGAAAACGCTCAACAAGCGCTTTCGCCGCGCCACCGGCCAAACCGCCTGCCAGTACCAGATGGATTTCAAGCTCGAAATGGTGCGCACCTTTTTGCTCGAACACCCCAACATCCCGCTGCGTTCGGTCGCGCAAAACTACGGGTTTTACGACGAATTTTATTTAAGCCGGATGTTTAAAAAGAAATACGGCATTCCGCCTTCCAAAATCCGACCATAACCAAAGCGCCGAAAGCAATGCTTTCGGCGCTTTGGTTCCGGATTAAAGATTGGCAAAATCGGGAATTTCCATCACTTTGCCGCCCGCCATGGCGGACAGGTGCGCACAAATGCCCACCGACGTCCAATAAGCCGCGGTGACCGCGTCGACTTCCGGTTTGCGGTCCTCGACAATGCTGCGGACAAATTCATGCACCATATACGGATGACTGCCATGATGGGAACCGCCCTGGGTGATGGACTTGTGCGGATTTTTGGGGTCCAGCACGGTGCAGGAATCGGTAAAGCGGCGGATGCTTTCGGGCAGATACTCGTCCCGCACATCGGGGCACTGCACCCGTTCGGTGCGGATGTCCCGTCCGCGGTCGTAAAACAGCCCGGTGATTTCGCGGCCGTCCTCAAAACGGCTGACGATCGGCTGTTCGTTTTCAATGTTCCATTCAAACGAGCCGCGCGAACCCAGTACCGTGAAGCCTTCGACGTATTCGTGCGCCACTTCAAACAGCGAACGGGTGATGTCTGCGACAAATGGACGATCATGGAAGGTGACGCAGGCGGTTTCCACCGGATAGGGGTTGCCGTACTGTTTGGTGAGTTCCGCGCGCATCTGTCCCGAGCCGTGGCAGCAGACCGTTGCCGGAATGGATTGGCTCAAATACAGAAGAGGCGAAACCGCATGGGTGGCGTAATGCATCGGCGGAAGCCCCATCCAATAATCGGGCCAGCTTTCCATATCCTGAAAATGAATGCCGCGCAGATACTGAATGCGTCCAAACTCGCCCTGCTCGAGCAGTTTTTTGACGTAGAGGGTTTGGAAGGTGTAGATGGTGGTTTCCATCATCATGTACTTTTTGCCCGTTTCTTTCTGTACGCGGATGATGTCGCACAGATCCTCCAGCGTCGTCGCCATCGGCACGGTGCAGGCGCAGTGTTTGCCCGCGCGCAGCGCTTTGACGGTCAGTTCGTGGTGGTTGGGAATACCCGTCGTGATGTGGATGGCGTCCACGTCGCTTTTGAGCAAATCGTCGTAGCTTTGATAGCATTCGGTGTAACCGAACACCGTGCTGTAATTTTTGAGCCGTTCGCCGTCGGCTTCACACAGCACCACTTCTCCCACGTCGGGATGGCAGCGGTAAATTTCCGGAAATTCTCCGCCGAAATTGAGGCCGACAACGGCCACTTTTAAAGGTTTCATCCTCTGCTTCCTCCTGTATGTTGCGTTTAAGATGTTTTCAGTATAACACCCGCACAGCAAAAGCGCCATGGAAGATGCCGCCCGAAACATGGAGAATCCGGGAAGTTGGAAACAAAAAAGGAAGCCTGAAAGCAGTGGTTTCGAGCTTCCTCTGTCAATCAAATAGAAATATACCGCAAACAAAAAGTTTCGATCAAACCTTTTCAAAGGTTTGCGGTT